>PBMI01000019.1 GCA_002722545.1 Opitutia bacterium
CTTGATCAACCGGGACGACTTGTACGATTATTTGACCGCTCAGTGGGAAAAATCTCTTCCCAGCTCGGGGCTTGAAGATTTGCCCGAGGACGGGCTTCTTGCTCCCATTGGCTCGCAGGAGGTTTGGGCGGCAGGAGTAACCTACTATTCCAGTCGACTCGCGAGGATGGAGGAATCCCTTGATGCCGGTGGGGGAGATTTCTACAGCCGCGTCTACCAAGCGGAGAGACCCGAGATATTCATGAAGGCTACGCCTGCCCGGGTGGTGGGTCCGAATTCCCCTTTTCGCATACGGAAGGATTCCGAGTGGGACGTCCCGGAGCCGGAACTCACCCTTTTTGCGACCTCCTCGGGTAAAATAGTGGCTTACACCATCGGCAACGACGTTTCTTCCCGCAGCATCGAGGGGGAAAATCCTCTCTATCTCCCTCAAGCCAAAACTTTCGACGAATGCGCTTGTTTGGGTCCCTGTCTTTTCGTTCCCAATCAATCATTGAACGTCGATACCGGTGTTGGGTTGAGGATTGTTCGGGATGAAAAAGAGGTTTTTTCGGATTCCACTTCCTTGTCCCAAATGAAACGCAGCCCCGAAGAACTCATTGGTTTTCTATTTCGGGAGACTAGTTTTGAGAGTGGTGTTTTTCTGATGACGGGAACGGGTATCGTACCTGGAACGGATTTTACCCTGCAAAGTGGTGACCTGGTTTCCATCTCAATTGATTCGATCGGGGTGTTGACCAACTCGGTTCGTTAAGTTAGCCCTTTCTTTTGTCAAAAAACAATAATTTTTCCAAAGACATGACTGAGTCATCCCTGATAGGTTTTACAAAAGGCAGCGTAACGGATGCTACCTTCAACGCAACGAATCCGGCTACCGGAGAAACTTCGGAGACTTCTTTTTGTCATGCTTCGGGAGAGGATGTTTCGAACGCCTGCCAACTGGCCTCCGACGCCTCGCTTGCAATGGCAGCATTGAGCGGGGCTCAAAAAGGAAGTTTTCTACGAGATCTGGCGGACCGGATCGATGGTTTGGTCGACCAATTGGTGGTTACCATGACGGCGGAGACCGGGTTGCCGGAGCCAAGAGTGCGCGGGGAGACGGGACGAACTACTTTCCAGCTCAGGATGTTTGCGGATTTGGTTGAATCGGGTGACTGGGTGGACGCCAGAATCGACCGGGCTCAACCTGACCGTCAACCTCTCCCCAAGCCCGACTTGAGGTCGATGCTCCGCCCGGTCGGACCGGTCGTAGTCTTTTGCGCCAGTAATTTTCCCTTGGCCTTTTCGGTTGCCGGTGGAGATTCGGCTTCCGCTTGGGCGGCTGGTTGCCCTGTCATCGTTAAGGCTCATCATGCCCATCCGGGGACTGCTTTGTTAGTCGGTAATGCGGTGGTTGATTCGGTTCGGGCGAGTGGTTTGCCGGAGGGTGCGTTTTCACTGATCTTCGGTGACGGGCGAACGGTTGGTCAGTCTCTGGTGAAGCACCCTGCGATCAAGGCAGTTGGTTTCACCGGTTCACGCGCCGGTGGGAGAGTTCTTTTTGATTTGGCTTCGCAACGAGACGAACCCATACCGGTCTACGCCGAGATGAGCAGCGTGAACCCCATTTTCATTCTGCCCGGGCTCGGTAATGAAAAAATGAGTGAAATCGCAGCTGGGTTACAAGGCTCGGCCACCCTTGGAGTGGGGCAATTTTGCACGAATCCGGGAATTGTTTTTTATCCTCGTGGAGCGGGTGGCGAATCCATGGTTTCCGAGTACGTTGAAAAAATGAAAGAATCCACTTCCGCTCCCATGCTGCACAAGGGAATAAGAGAAGCCTACGCCGAGGGATTGGATTCGCTTGAAAGATTGGACGGGGTTGAGGTTTTGGTTTCCTCTGCCAATGACACGGGCCAAGGTCAGTGCCATGCCGGGGCGTGCGTACTGTCTACTGACTCGAAAACTTTTTTGAGCGATGAAAGGATGGTCGAGGAAGTTTTCGGTCCCTCCACTCTTTTGGTTTCCTATGAGACTCCCTCGGATCTTTTGCGGATAGCCGATTTCCTCGAAGGGCAACTCACGGCAAGCCTGTTTGGGGAAGAAATGCAACTTTCCGAATTCGAGGAATTGCTCGATCTTTTGGAAACGAAAGCAGGTCGCCTGCTTTTCAATCAATTCCCGACCGGCGTGGAGGTTTGCCCTTCGGTCGTGCATGGCGGACCGTATCCCGCCACTACCGATGGACGTTCGACTTCGGTGGGGACTGGTGCAATTCTTCGTTTTGCCCGCCCGGTTTGTTACCAGGGTTTCCCGGACCATCTGCTCCCGGATGAGTTGAAGGAAGGCAACCCGATGGAAATTTCCAGACACGAGGCTTGATGAAGTGTTTTCGGACGATTGTCCGATGAGAAAATTTGTTTTGCCATCCCATGACCTTCTATTCATAGATTTTAGATTTAATTAACATGAATCGTTCCACAACTCCTCAACGGATTAGATCAAATGCTTGGTAAGAAGAGTACCATAGGAATCTTCGACTGCCTGGAGGGTCAGTTTCGCATGTTGGACAAGTTCCCTTTTATCGTCGGTTGCATGGGGAACGCGGACTGGCAAGTACCCGGTGGAGAGGATTGGGAAGGTGCCTGCATGATCAAGAAATCGGGCAACGCTTTTCGCATCGTGCCCAACAAAAAGGGAGACGAGCGACTCTTGGTCAACGGAGGCCCGTTTTCGGAACCCTTCAATGTCGAGGACGACGAGGTCTGCACCTTGCAGTTTCTTGGTTATCCTCTCATTGTTTTCGCCGGAAAGGATCCAAAGGCTTGGGCTGACCAGATCCAAAAGGGGCAATGGGTTCTGGCCAATGGCAGGACGGCGACCGACTACGCTCAGTGCTCTCGTTTCGAAGTTTTGGATAAGATTCGCGAACTTGGGGCCGACTTGTCCGAATGCGCGATCAAGCCGGTTGGCTTGGACGTTCCATTTTGGGTTGTTCATCTCGTGGACTACCTCCAACAACCCGAAGGCGACGATGAAGAGGAAGAAGCCCTCTACGAAGAAGAAATCGTGGTTGATCCCGATCGTGGTGAATTTACCTGTCCTACCTGTTGGCTGAAGTTCGACCGGGCGGACGTTTTGAGTATTGCCGTGCACGAGGACCTCAGAGGTGATCGCAAGCTTGGGGAAGACGCCATGCTCCGCTTCGTTCCCACCGAGTTTAATTCGAAAGGGCAGGCCATGGATGCGATGGGTCTTCCTACGACCGACGTCGCATGTCCGCATTGCCACAGGAAATTGCCCCCTGGTTTCATGGACGTTCCCCATCATATTTTTTCGATCGTGGGAGCCCCCAGTGCCGGTAAGTCATATTACTTGAGCGTCTTGGTGAGGCAATTGCAGCGAACTCTCTTCAGGGAATTCGGAGTCGCCTTCAGGGACGCCGATCCGACTTGCAACGCCATCATCAACTCGATGAAGAACCGGCTTTTTGCCGGAAGTAGCTCCGAAGACGCAATGCTCATCAAGACACAGCTCGAGGGAGAAATGTACGAGCGATTGCAAAGACACGACCGAGTTGTCGCTTTGCCCAAGCCTTTTGTTTTCAGNTTGTCCGACCCCCGTGGAACGGGNCATGATTGNTCGCTTATTTTTTATGACAATGCCGGCGAACATTTTGAGCCTGGCATTGCAAACGATGAATCTCCCGGAACGCTNCACGTTGCAAGNTCNTCCGGCATATTCTTTCTATTCGATCCGATAGCCAGTCCTGAATTTCGNAGAACCCTCCGCGGTCACGAAGATCCNCAGTTCAGCATGGATGGAGCGGGAAAAAGACTGGANCAGCAAGATGTGATCATGGCCGAGCTCGAAGTGAGGNTNAANCAAAACCAAAACATCAGCATCGCCGAGAGAATCGACGTTCCGATTGCGGTNATGATCGGCAAGTGCGATATTCTTAGAGACCAACTCGATTGGGAGCGGATTCTCTGGCCCATCGTCGATAAACAATTGGANATGGAAATTCTCGACAAAAACTCGGAAATCCTCCGAGAATACATGATGGACATGCACCCGTCGATTGTTGCGAATTCGGAAGCCTTGTCCAATAACGTAAAGTATTTTCCCGTTAGTCCTTTTGGGCACAGCCCTGGTAGAGTCGAAATCGATGGACAAAAGTTCATCGCCCCCGATCCTGACAAAATTGATCCCGTCATGGTCGAGGTTCCCACTCTTTGGACCTTGTCGTTTGTCGAACCCGACTTGTTTCCCGTCATAAACAAAACCTGACGGAACTCTCCCAACTCCGATGGCTCAACAACTGATCTTTACGAGTACCCCGCAAGGCTTGGAACCGGGCAGATCCGGTTACTGCACGGTGGCCCGGCACAAAGATCTCAGACACCGGTTGGTTCGTGAACTGGAGAGACTGAGCGTTTACGACTTTGGACAACAAACCGGTACCAACCGCGCGGACATTTGCATCTTTCGAAAAGTGCCCCTCGGTTCGGAGGAGTTTTACGTCCTCACGAAAATTTGTGATGCCGGTTTGGATTACACCAACCGGACGAACTACTTGGCTCATCATTTGGTTCTCGATGGCTTTGAGATCGCGACTTCTCCTTCCCCTGCGGAAATTTTTCTCAATTGGGACGGGTGGCTGAGAACTTGGACGGATGGCCCCAGGTACCTAAGCGAAGAGGAAGCCGTTACCCTCACGGGTTGTAAATCGACAGGCTTGGTTCCTTGCCAAAGTTGGTTACAGGTAACGAATGATCCAGGCAATGCAGCGAGCCTTGTTTCCCCGGAAGTGATCCAACCCGTAGTCCTCGAATCCAAAGAGGGAGCGACCAATACTTTGCTCACCCTTTTTGCCGAATCGAGTGCCTTGTTCAAGATCAGCTTGGATGCTTGGGATTTTTCCTTTACCACCTTTTTGCAAGGAAATGACGACCACAAGTCTTTTGCTTGGATCGGAATTCAAGGCCAGCCTGCCGGTGAACGATTGAAGCAGGGAGGAATTCGCAATTATTTGGACCTACGAAATTGGGCATCGACCGAAATCGCGGACCCCTTGGACCCGAATCTTCAGAATTTGGCAAGAAAGGGACCTGTAAAGGCCGCCGCCAAGAAGAAATCGGCCACCATAAGCAGAGCTCCTTTCTCCGAACAGGAGCTTCAACGGGCCAAGGCGGCCGCTCCTGTTCAGGGATCTGCGGCTCCCGCTGGCTCGACGATGGTTGCCCAGGAGGCGAGTATATCCAAGAACAAGAAAAAACGTCCTTGGCTTCTGCAGTTGGCCGTTATCTCGACGGCCCTCTGTTTGCTCGCCGTTTTAATTTGGGGGCTGACGGCCGGGCTTGGTGATTTTTTCAAGGATCAGGACATCGCCTCGCCTGACCCTGAAACCACTCCGGTCGCTCCTGATCAGGATGCTGACAAGCAATCTCCACAAGAGCTCGCCTTATCTGTTCTTCCCAACTCGCCAGCGCAACTTAATCGAACCGAATACTTGAAGCTCGTGCAAACCCATTTCGCCTTGAATTGGGTGGAATTGGATGCCGGAGGAGGCAAGGTCGTAAAAGTCCCCTTGAGCGAGAGGCAACAAGAGACAATCGGAAAAGACCTACTCAAAATGAAGGAAGGCGAAGAATTGGAAGTGATTCTTCAGAAAGATGCCGATCGCAAGCTGGTTTTCGAATCAATTGAAAAAGCCCGTAACCCTGAGGACAGAGGGTCTCCGAGAGAAATCGATCTTTCCGAAGAGAATTCGGTTTCCATCTCGGAGGACGAACAAACCCTTTTTTTCCGATCGGGAGAAGACAACTATCCGCTGTCTCTTCGCTTGCTCAGTTCCTCCGAACGAAGAAAGATGCTCAAGTTCTACGAACTCGTTCAGGCTGGATCACCGGTTGAGTTCAGGCCTCGTGTGCAGGATGGAAGGATTGTTTATTACGACCCCGTTACTTTGCCCCGGGACTCTCTTGCTTCACCTGAGCCCTCTGCTCCACGGCTTCCTCGTGGAACACCCCAACAAATTAGCTCGGCCAAAGGTAAGGAGTTCTTTGAGCTGGCTGAAAAACAGAGGCGAATTTTTCTTTTGGTGGATGAGAAGTCCCGAACCCGTTTACCCTATGTTTTCAGCGAGGATGAGCGGGACAAGATAGAGAGATTGGCGGCGATTTTGGAAAAAGGGGAGCAAGGAGTCGATCTCGATGTTAAAGTGGACGGTGATCAAATCACTTTTCTTGATTTTGATCTGCCTTCTGCCCCATCCCCTTCCGATGCCAATCCAAAGATGGGACCCAACCAAATGGTTCCGGATCAAACGATCGTATTTTGGATTCCCGGTAACCCTGTTAACGATAAATGGGTCGTCGACCCTCTTGATAATTACCTTTTTGAGGACACTCGAATCCCTCAATATCTTTCCGATACTCTTGAGGATTGGATTGGAGAAGAAGAGAATGCAGAGGTTTGGATGGCGGATTTTACACCAAGCCTTCTTACGGGCAGAGCTGAATTGGATACTCTGAGTTTCGAGCGGCGCGCCTACTCGAAGTCCCCGGATCCCTTTAACAAGGACATCCTCAAATTTGAATTTGGACAAGAGAGCAACGGGAAACTTGGCTCCTACTCTTTTACTTTCAAGGTGATGAAAGAGAAATCAATCGAGGTTGAGTCGGACACCATTATCTCCAAAAACTTCATCAAAAGAGGTAAAATGATTCGCGTACCCATCGGAACCGAAGGTCGTTGTTTGGATATCTTTTTTCTATCGAACTTGCATGGATCGATGTCCGAATTTCAGAAATCAGGACAGGTTTTTACCTACAAATTAGGCAAGCTTCGACTTCAAGCCCCCGGTTTCTCCTTCTCAAGGGGGTTTCATTTTCTTACTCCTCAAAGCTCACCCACGCCTTATTTAATGGCTCTTTCAGTTGCCAGTTCCGAAAGCCCGGAAAAAATACGCACTTTGATCGACCAGGAACCCGAGGGCCTGGATTGGTCCTCCGCTTCGCCAAAAGACTTATCCGCTTCCTTCCTTCGTGTTTCTTCGAAACTCCCCAATGAAGGTACGCTTCTTTCGGATCAAGAATATGCGGAGCGGGTCTCAACCAACCTCCTGCAACAGAAGCTTGATTGGGAGAAATCCAAAGCCAATGAATTGGAAAAGTTCGGCAAGCGCGAACAATGGAACCCAATCCTTCAATATATTTCTTTCGCTCAGCAAAAGGGGTATGTTTTTAGTAATCAGAATTTAGGTGTCTATATATATGAATCCTCCCTGATGATCCTTCGGAAAATTCTTGAGGACGTGCACTTCCAGCTCCTGCTTAAAAAGCTTCCTCCCGATTTTTACAAAGTAGAAGAATTGGCTTACAATGCTACTTTGGTAAAGAATTTTTGGGAGACAATTAACAAATCCGTTAAGTCGCAAATTGAAGGCAGCATCGATTTGCCTCGCCGTTACGAGGACGAAATTGCCATGAAAGACACGACCCGATTGTTTGATTTCCTCGATTTGATGATCCGTGCGGAAATGGCCTTTGGCTTCACGGATGGAGAGGGCGTATACGAAGACATGCAGACTTTTCGAAACTCCTTGTCTCTTTCCACTATGGAAAAATCAACCGTTCGAAAATTGCAGAACCAATTGAAGCAAAATTCCGAACAAATATCTTCGCTTTTCAGCCGACGCTATGAGAGCTTTCGTAATTCTGAAAAAACTTTGCCTAGGTATGAGCAGCTAAAGTCGACTGACCTGAAGCTTTGCTCCAACGTTTTATCCAACAGGACTTCCTACACGAATTTCATCAAATACTTCAAATCCAAGACTCAAGGGAATTCCGGTGTTGAAAGCTTGCTCAAGGAAGCCAACGGGCGGCTTGTGAATCCGAAGTTGTCGGTGCCGGGGAAAACTGCTTTTGTTCGCGGGGTTCCGTGGACCTTGGCTATTTACAAAAAGACCTTTTCGGGTGAATTCGTCAAAGAGAGCGATTTTTTGCGGCTGAGCCCTCCTGAAATTGAATAACGACAATTAAGCTGTGAATATCGATCGACTCATTGACCGGATTGAAAAAGCTCTTCGCGAGGAGGCCACCACTGATCCCGTTTTTCATGCCCTTGCCAAGGAGTACGCAAAGTACCGAACTCAGATAGACGAGCGTCTGGAGCACTGCGTTACTTTGATTCGATCGGGTAAAGACTTTGCCGCCCGTGAGCTTGCCGAGCAACCGCCCGACGTTCTGACCTTGATGGAGAAGTTATCCTTCTCGAACGACGGCAAATGGCGTGGTATTTGCGATGAGAAAGGTTTGTACGTCGGTCCTAATTGGGCGGAAGAACACGTCGATTTGCTCAACGGTCTCTATGACAAAGAGATCACTGAGGACAGCCCGCTTTTTCGGGAATATCGAACGGCTGCCCGGAGTCGGGACGAGGACAAGACTTTCAAGATTCTCAAGATGATCCTCAAGGCAAATCCTGATCATGCTTCGGCGAGAAGGCATTTCGCTCAACTCAGTGTCAAAATTCAGGAGAGCAAGATCAAGGAGTTGGATGGGCTTATACAAGCTGGGCGGGAAGCTGAGTTTCTCGATCTTATTCTTGAAATCGAGGAAACCGATTGGGTTGTTGCTCCGAAGGGAGAGCAATGGGAAAACGCTCTTGCCGTAAGAGTTGGAGTCGAGCGCCGAAATGCCAAACTCCGCTTGGAAGAAACCCTGATTGAGTTGGCGTCCTTTCGAGCGGCCGATGATTGGAAAGGATCTTTGGCCTTGATCGGAGAGTTTTTTAATTTGGCTCAAGAACATAGCCTGGAAGGAGAATTGGATGCTGATGACATCAACGTCTACAACGAGTACAAAGAATGGGCCGAGGAATTGGCTGAAGAAGCCAAGGCCGAACGGGAACTCGAAGGAATGGTTTCCGGTTTCAAAAACCGATTGGCCGAAATGCAGCAGCTGGAAATTGCCGGAGGCAAATCTCTGGAAACGTATTTGGCGGAACAAAATGAACTGAGGAAATTCAGGCAAGATTTTCAAGATATGGGGAAATCCCTATCACCGGAGATTATGATGGATCTGCAAAAGGCAGAAAATCAGGTTAAGAACCGGATACAAAAGCTTCGTGGGCGAACCAAGATGCTCTGGATGGTTGCCGTTGCGGTTTTCCTCTTGATCGCCGCTTCTTCAGTCGTTGCCCTTGCTTACTTTAGTGGTTTGTGGGGTGCCCGAAGTGAAGCCGAAAGAATTGCCAAAGACACGGAGTACACCCCTGGTCAAAAGTGGGACGAATTATCCGCCTATTCCGAGAAGTTTCGTCAGGATTGGCGGGGCATTGATTATCTCAATGACGAGGAAATCAAAAAATCCCTCAACCAAGCCACGACCGAAGTATTCGAAGACGCTTCCAGCAATTTGGTAGAGGAAGATCAGAAAAAGTTTCTCTTCAAGACTCAGGACAAGGCGTTGCTTTTTCTTTCCAAGGATGACGTTCAGTCCAAGCGAGCGGACATCATAACCTCGATGTGCGATCGAATATTGGACCAAGCGAATCAACCTACTTTCGAAGCCAGAACCGCCAAAGATTTCTTGGAGATGTTCGAGGAACCTCCGAGAATTCGCAACGATGACGAGGGAAACCCCTTGCCGCTTAAAAATGTTGATTATCATCGTTTTCAGGAAAACGATGCCGTTCTCGACAAATTGCAGGAAATCGCTGGAACCTTGGCTCGGATGGAAGATAGCAATGACCGAATGAAAGAACGTTTCGACTCACTCAAACAAAAGGTCGACCGCTTTGACCGCGAGGTCCTTATTGCTTGGAAGAAATTCCGGGATACCGAAGAAGTTGATCATGGGATTTTAGCTCAGGAGAAGTATCTAGATGGCTTGGATACCGAAACCCGTGAGTTTTCCGATTCCGAAGCGGTTGATCCCAATGATTACCGGGAAGTCAGGGATGCCCTCCGCGACCTTCGAAAGACTTGGAGGAGTTTTTCCAAGGAAGTCGAAAGTAAATCCGGATCTCAGATCGACACCTTGCTTAATGAAGCCGAGGCTATAGGTAACTCCGTGGGTCGAGTCGAAATGGCCGAAAGGCCCGGAAAGCTCAAGGAAATGGGGGAAGTGCTCGAAAAAGTGACGAAGATCAACAAAAGCGCTACGGAGCAAATGAGGATGAATTCTTCCCAGGAACGCAGGCTTGGAGGATTGCTCGAGATGCGCAATGAAATCCTGAAAAAGATAAAAAAAGCCGGTGCTGCGACAGCGGGCACAGGAGCCGCTGGTAGCGTGGACGAGTATTTGTTTTCTTTGGAAGAGGGGCTGAGCGCCGATGCGTTTTCGGGTGCTGAAATCAATGATGTTCGCACGGTATTGGCTAACCGCAATAAGTTTTCCAACGAAAAAGGGGAGTTACGAAAAAAGCTTTTCCTCAAGGGGCCTCCCGACATCTGGGAAAAGTTGGAAAAAGGGGAAATCTCTTTGACGACCGAAGACTCGAAAGACGAATACGAGTATCTGAAAAGTATGATGGAAAGATATGAATTGCTCAACCTCTGGTCCTATCAGTTGGTTGAATGTAGCCCAGTCAAAACATCCAGGGCGGGGGTTTACCAAACTCAGAAAAACCCCGTTGCCGCCTTAACCTCCTATGGTGAAATCCAAATGGACAGAATGGAGAAAAAGTTTGATGATCAAGGGCAACCCATTGCGAACCCAAGCGCCACCGTGACCCAAAAGGGGACTTTTCATTGGAATGGCAAAAGGGAAGGCAGGGTTTTCGAATCGACTCATTTTAATGGAGGCGTCAAGGGATTGATGGTGGACAACGGTCAGCTTTGCCCGGAGTCCAGGTTTCTCCGCCTGCAGATAGATCGCAGGATGGATCCCAATACCAAAACCTTGGTCGGACCCCTCATGGAAATGCTCGAGGTTGTCATTGCCGACCAAACGATTTCTCCTCTCCTCAAGGCCTATCTTCACATGGAACTCGTAGAGCTTATGAAGAAAAAGCCCGCAGCTTGGGGCGTAGCCTTGAGCTCTCAGTTACTTCGAGACTACGAGGAATTGACAACCAAGGTTAAGGTCAGAATAAGACCTACGGATTGGATGGATGGACAAGCATACAAGGAGATTGCCGCCGTCTTGGCTCAATACTACGAACAATTGGGCAAAAGAGATTATTTTCCCGAATCGCGCTTTACGTTGGATTTACTCGGTCAATTGCAAAAGATTGATTTCCAGTATGTTGGTTACGTCGATTCCTCGGGTCTTCAGAAGTTCTCCGCCACGGCTCCATCGATCTTTTGGGGATTGGAAAAAGGGGGAGGGCGTCAACTCGTGCAGGCTTCTGCGCGTTCCTCGCCTAACTTTCAGCCGCACTCTCCCTTGATTGCGGCCTCGCCTTCCTTGGACGAAATTCTTTCTCAAAGTTATTCCAAGGCAAAGGTGCAGTCAGGCAAATACGGTACGGTTTCCGATCTTTTACCCATTGATTTTTCTCAAGACTGATGAGTTACGTCGAGAAGTATGCGGTGTCCAAGAGAGGCCAGGAAGTAGGTCCATATACGGCGACTGAAGTCATTGATCTTCTTCGCATGAAGGAGCTGAGCACTATTCACAAGGTCAAAGTCAGCAAAGATTGGATCTTGGTTTCTGATTTTATCGATCTTTACGAAAGAGGTGATTTGCCCGAGCAAAACTTGGAAAAAAGCTTTGAGGACGCGGAGGAAGAAGCAGATGAGTCGGAACCGGAAACTCCGACCGAAGAGTCGGAACCGGAGCCCGAACCCGAGCCCGAACCGGAACCCGAACCGGTCGAGGTTCCCGAACCTGGAGCCGCAACCGAGATTCACGTCAACCGATCGGGCACTCAGTTTGGTCCCTACCTGTTCAAGGAGCTTAAAGACTATCTGAAGGCGGGAAACCTTAGGTTCAGCGATATGGTTTGGTTCGAAGGTGTTGCCGATTGGGTACCCCTTTCTCGCATTCCCGGAGTGGCCGAAGGCATTGATTCGCTCGGCTCTGCGGCACCACCTCCACCCAAGCCTCCTCCCGCCCCGGCGGCTCCGGCAGCTCCACCCCCCATGCAACAAGCCGTTCCGGCCAAGCCTGCTGAGTCAAACTTCGAGGACAATGAGGATGAACCCGAAGAAGATGAACCAATCGGTGAAACCGAAGATGAAGAAACAAGCTCATTATCGAGCGGTTTGGCATCCCACGGTTCCCGGGTTTTGGCCGCTTTGGTGGATGGCTCGATTTTATTTGCGGTTCTTGGTCTTTTGATTGGTCTTGTCGGGGCAATGACTGCATTTGACTTCACTCTGTATATGGGGGCTGTTGTAGGATATTTCCTTCTTGGTTGGCTTTACTTCGGTTTGACCGAATCTTCCAAAGCGGGAGGGGGAATTGGCAAGAGAATGTCCAAGATCCAAGTGGTGAAGGCAGCGGATGGCTCTTCCCCCGGTTTTGCCCTGATCAGCATGAGAAGTTTGTTGAAGATTTTGTTCTCCCTTACCTTTATCCTTCCTTTCGTTGCCTTGATCACCCCGCGCAGGCAGGGCTTGCATGACTTGGCGTGCGGAACGATTGTCCGATCGGGCGAGGAAGTCGAAGTTGAGAAGGATTTGACTCAGTAGGAAACTAGAAAACTTAAGGAAAGGTTAAAATTATGGATGGAGGAGTAGGATTCGACGAACCGGAATTAAGCTGGTCGACTCAGGATATCGAGCAAAAGATCGGTTTCAGTGGTGGGCGTTATACTGATACCAATGCCTTTTTTACCTTCTTGGTTGGTTTGATCATGGCAACTTTGTTTTTCTTGGTTTTGGAGTTTGTCATCGGGGATTCCGGCACCGCAATGGAGTGGAAGGAGAATAACATGGAGACGGTTTCCGTCGTCCAGGAGGATGGTTCGACCGTTCAGGAAGAGCAGGTAAAGGCAATTCCCATTCACAAGGCTTTTGCAGACAAATTCATTAACCGTGGAATCGGTGGTTATTTGATGGGGGCCGGGATAACCCTGCTTTTCTTTTGGGCTGTCACCATTTTGGTGATCAAGGGAAGAAAGGTTAGTTTTCAGCGCAAAATTCTTGCACTGAATCTCATTCCCCAGGATCCGAATTTCTTTCTCAATAATGCGACTGCCCGGGATGCCTTGTTGAGAATTCGCGGTCAGGTCGACGACCCGAAGCATTTCCTCCTCTTGAATCGCATAGACGTCGCTCTTTCCAATCTCCAAAATATTGGTGAAATCAGTGAAGTGGCTAGTCTGACCAACGCCCAAGCCTCTATTGACGAGGACCAAATTTCGGCGAGTTACAGCCTGATCAACGGTTTTAACTGGGCGATTCCCGTTCTCGGTTTTATCGGTACGGTTTTGGGGTTGGGTGCTGCGATCGGCGAATTTGGAGTCACCATCCAGTTAGCCGACGACGTCGACAAACTCAAGAACTCACTCACCGACGTCACGGGTGGTTTGTCGACTGCCTTCGACACGACTCTGCTTGGTCTTGTGGCTTCGATCGTCGTCCAAATGCTCATGACTTTCCGCAAACGCCAAGAGTTTCTGCTTTTGGATGAGTGTAACGAATATTGTCAGACCTATGTTCTGGCCAAGTTGAAACTAGAGAAAAGCGGCCGAGGCAGGTGATCGAAGCCCTTCTGTGATCTAAGTTGATAAACTAAACGTATAGATAAATATTTATTGAGAAAGTGCCTGTTATGGCTTATTCATATAATTGATATGTTCGAGGTTTCGAAAGTAACTACAATCGGGATCGTGCCCTTTTCAGCGGCCGTCTAAAGGCGGATTACGATGGGTAGAAGTAGCCGAAACAGTGACGAGAAGGTTAGTTTCTTTGCCTTTCAGGACATTATCACCGCAGTCATTGGGATTTTGGTTCTCATTGCCTTGATTCTTGCCTTGCAGATTAACCCGAAGAGAGAGCAGGAAGGGGAGAGTCCGGGAAACAACACCGCACCGGTTGAATTGATCGATGGACAAAATGATGGAGGGGGCAATGCGACGATCGTCGTGGACAACGAATTCAATGCATCCGAAGTAATCGAGGAAATTGCTGAGTTGCATCAGGAAATTTCGGACGAGAAACGTGAGTTTTTGGTAAAACGGGAAGAAAAAAACAGCGAAATAGAGGAACTGCTCAAAGAACTCAAGAGGGTGAATATGGAGCTGCAGATCTTTAAGAAAAAGCTCGGTATCGTTGATTCCAACGAGAGCAAGGATATGAATAAAGCCCTCAAGAACCTGCAGCTCATTTTGGATTTGGCGAAGGTTCAACAAAAAGAACTCGATGAGAAAAAGAAAGGTCTGGAGGATCAGGTCAATGCCCGTATTTTAAGGAACGTAATCGATATGAGTGAACTTGAGCTTCAGGAACTCGACTCTCAACTGAATTCTCAAATCGAACAACTTGCCAACCAAATCGAGAACGAGGTCAGGGTCATCCCCAAAAAGAATGAGGTGGGTGAAAAACCAGTATTGGTCATTCTAGGAGCAAATGAATTCACGATCGGTATTTTCAATGGCGAACAACGCACCGTTCAAGTTACTCCAGCGACTTATTACCAGCAATTGGGCAGCGCCTTGACTTCTTATGATAAAAAAAGGAATTTCTTCGTGTATTTTTTCCGTCCATCGGCCTGTCAAACCGAAGTTACCAACGTTCCAGGGAGGAGCGGGATGATCAAGAAAAACCTTTTTGCTCTTCTGTGCGATCCCAAGAACAACCTGACCCGCATGCTTGGCTTCAAATACGGGTTCGAGCCGATTCATGAAGAAGCGGCTGTTTTGTTCACCGACAAGACCCCGGACGTATTCGAGGATCTGTTCATGACCCCCTGACGACTCTTTAGAAAATGGCAAGAGAAGAAGAAGATGGCGGAAGCTTGGACATGTTGCTGGATACCCTCTGCAATACTTTTGGTGGCATAATCCTTATTGCCCTCCTGTTGGCTCTGAGCGTGAACAAGAAAAGCGTCGAACTGTACGACAAATTGGTAAAAACCGATGACAATAAATCGGAATTGATCCGAGAACGAGAGCAGTTGAAAAATTCACTTCTCGATTTACAGGACGAACAAATCGAGGTTTTGGAGGATCTGGAAGACGAGGCTGACCGGATGCGGGAAGAAATCGAGGACAACAAGGACGATTTGGATGATTTGAGCAGCGATGCCTCCGCGGCCGAGACCTTGGCAAAAAGAGAGAAGGAAAAGCTCGAAGACCTAAAGGAACTTGAACTCAACGAGGAAGAGGAAAGACTGAGTTTGGAGGAGGAAGTGGCCCGACTCGAAACGATTCTCGAGCACCAAGAGTTATCCCAAGAACTAAAGAAGAAACCTTACCGCAAGGTCAGTCTTCCCCAGCAAAAGGACACCAAGAAAAAACCACTCCCGGTTATTGTCGCTCACGGCAAGATGTTTCCCATGGTTCGTTTTGGTATTGGTAAAGTTACCAAAAACGAGGATGGACTTACCTGGAATCAAACCCCCGACAAACGTTTCCAAATCGAAGTTGACCCTGATAAGGGAGTCGATCCGATGAACGAACAGATTCTCGAGCAATTCCTTTCCTCCGTTCGAAACGCCCCACGAAGTGTTCGCCAGTCCTTTTTTCTGAACTTGTTCGTCTTTTCCGATTCCGAAAGCTTTGGTGTTTTTAATAAAATCCGGGACGAGGCGGTTTTGCGCGATTTGGACTATAATTGGGTGCCCATATCGGAACTGCCCCTCATGCTCAAGGCTGATAACGTTCCCTGGAAAGTACAGTGAAGAAATTTTTCATCTTTTTTTGTCCAAAAAAAAAGACTCAAGGCAGATATATTTTAAATAACGAATGATTTTACGAATTGATCGTAACAAGGATTCTACTAATTCCATTAAACTTTCTTTCCATGCGTCTTGCACAATATGAAAACCCCGATCGGACTTTCTTTGAAAAGCATACTTTTCGGCAAACGCAACTTGTACTCAATTTCCTAGTTTTACCTTGTTAAACCATAACATTTAGCTTTAATTTAATCACGATGGCCAAAGAACTATTGATTTCCCTCGCACTAGGAGCAACCGTATTGGTTATCTTGGTTTGGGGCGTCATTGATCAAACAGTCGTAAACAATCCGATTTTTCTTTTGGTCGGTTTGTTATGCGTTGCAGGACACATCGTAATGGCCCATTTGGCATTTAATCAGTACAAAAGCCTTTCCACTCAAACACCTAACGAAGGACAAGAAAATGACGGAGAAGAACGATCAGAAGACGGATTCGATGACTGAAGAGGAAGAAGACAACCTCTTGGAATCCGAAGAACAGGAATCCCAACTTGACCCAAAGCACCGCACGCCTGCTTTGGCAAGTTTGATTGCCGGGTATACCTTGGCGCTTGGCTTTGGTTGCCTGCTTGCCATTGCTTTTACTTCCGGTGATCAGACTGCAGACGGTGACCTGGTCGATGAATCTCCGGAAGTGATCGACGAAGGTGAACTCCTGTCGGCAGTCGACGTCCCGCAAGACGAAGGATCAATTATTTCCCTTGACGGTGGTTCCAGCATAGCGTGGCCAATCGGCAAGGAATGGGTGGACCCGGGGTATTCTGCATCGATTAGCGAAGAGGATCACACCCCGTTTGTGGAAACCGTATCTTTCGTGGACGTCAATACTCCGGGTCAGTACAAAGTCGTTTACACAATCAAGGACTCGGAAACTGGAGACGTCCTGGAATCCGTGGATCGCTTCGTAACCGTAAACGCCGGTGGATTCATTCACAACAGCAACCCCGTTGCCTACAAGGACCGTTTGGACGGAGTCGTGGTGGAAGATGATGTAATTACCACGGTTGTTGGCGACGCCGACCGGGATGTTCTTTATGTTGACAATGACGACCGTCACCTTCGTCGAGCAGGTCTTGATATCGGACATGGTCGCGTGGAAGGTGGAGTCGGTGGAGGAGGAAACGGTGGTCATGGAGGCCGCGTTGGTAGAGGAGACCGAGTTCGCTACGATGATGACGAAGTGGTTTCTCTCGATGCCCGCTTACGTGACTTGGATGAGGATTTGGTCGTGATCGATAACAACGACGATGACTTGGTAGCCCGCTTGGACCGAAAGGACATAGGGTTGGATAGAGGCGGAAACGACCGCGTCGACATTGGTAATTTCGTCCCGGACGACCGTCGGGGTAACGATGATGACGAGTTAGGCAAAGTTGGTGACTTTGGAAAAGACGGAGATGGTTTTGGAAAAGGGTCTATGCCAGGCGTCGGCAAAGGTGCGGAAGTATATGCTTACAATTTCCCCTCGCAGGGAGTGGGTGCCGGTGTTGGCAGTCCTGCACTCGGAGCAGCAGCTGGATTCGCAGGGCTTGGCGCCGGTATTGGCCAAGCCGTAATGGAAGGTCAAGCCGTTCCTGCGCTTGGCGGCATCGGAACTTACACACCATCAGCCCCTGCAAAACCTGCCGGACCTGACACCGACAACGATGGGGTACCCGATGCAATGGAACCTTCTTTCAAGACCAATCCCAATTCGAATGACACCGACAAGGACGGCGTATCTGATGCGGATGAAATCAAAGGAATGTCCAACCCATTGGATCCCCGGAGTAAGCCCGGCACACCTGCACCAGGTGATGATGCGGACTCCGATGGAGTGCCTGCATCCTTGGAAGCGCTTTATGGATTGAACCCCGGTTCTTCCGACAGTGACGGCGATGGATACACCGATGGTGAAGAACTTGCTGCAATGACCAACCCCAAAAGCCCGGAAAGCAACCCTGGTGAAATGGGTGGACCTGCCTTGGCCGTTGCCCCTGGAGTAGCCGGTGGTGTTGCCGGTTTGGTCTCGGGCGCCGGTGCCGGTTCAGCGGCTGGTTTGGTTTCAGGAAGAGTATCGCACCCCCTCGGATTGGGAGTTGGTGAACCTGGAGTTGGTGTTGGAGTCGGAGTCGGAGATGTCGACGGTATCGGAGGACGTGGACATCGCGATGGATTTAATTACGATCACTTGCCGAAAGACGGCAACCTTTACATCATGATGCACGTTGACGGTAGTGGGTCCATTCTCAGTACTCGAAAAGCGTTGGAGGAGATGAAGGACACTTTGCTCAAGGAGCGCCTCTTGCCTTACTACAAGAATGATGAAAGCCTTTATCAAAAAAGAGTCTTGATCGTCGACGGGCAGGGTGAACGCACACTTAAGTTTTTTGCTCAGGCGGCTAAGAAGGAAAACGTCTTGGCTCTTGTCTTTCAAGACGAGGCTCAGCCTGATTACCACCTTCCGAATTTCAACCGCAAGCCCGAAGACAACTACATGGACGACTTGAAGCAACTTAGAAGTGGTTTGAATGGTTATGGAGGACTTTACCGCGGAATCATGTTCCAAGTCGACCGCGGCAAGACCTTTGCGAAGTCCTTCAAGGAATTCGTTCAAAATGCCTGGCAGGGCGAAGGCTACCTCGACGGGTCCGGCCAAAACCTCAAGCCATACTATTGGCAGGACAACGGAGATAACATTCGTAATCGCGACGGTATTGTCTTCAGTGACGAATACCATGTTGATTCCGAAGGAGACCCAAGCTACTACATGAACTTGATCATGGAAGCCTCGCTTAAGGTCGGACTTGACTTAGGCCGCTATGGGGGGGGACAGGAAGACGGCAAACACAACGCCAAAATCAGCAATGGTTCTTCCTCAAGTGCTTCATCCCTCAACGCGATGTGCCCGATCAAACCAAACCGCAAAGCCAACCCTTCGATAACCGCAACGAACTCCAGAGGTGAAACGGTCGCTTTTTGTTGCAAAGGTTGTAAGAGTAAATTTGCAGCCGCTGATTGATCCCGTCACAGATTTCGGTATCCCTTTTCCATTTGGTTTGAAGAGGGATCATAAATTTAAAAAAAGAGAGGGCATGGTATGAATACAAAAACCATGCTCTCTTTTGTTTTATCGGCAACCTTGGTTCTTGCGATACTGGGTAACCTTATTTTGGCCAAAGTCATGCTCCTGGCCGCAGTATTGGTTTTCGCGGTGTTGGGGGTAGGCATTCTTTCTCACTTGGCTTTCTTCGAAGAGAAGAAAAGGAAAAAAGGGGTTGGAGCCGTACCGTGGCTCAATCTGGGAATGTCCTATGGCACCCTTTTGATGAGTTTGGTTTCCCTTTATTTCCTTCTCCCATCATCAGGATCGGAAGATCGGGCCCGAACCATAGCCAAGGCTGGCCAAGTTGCCGGAGACGAAACCGAAGGGTCAAAGGTTCCTCTCAGTGACCGTACCAACGTTGATTCGGGAGGAGAGCGAGCAAAGCTTGGGAGTTCCGGTCGTGGAGAAGGGGATGATACCCTGGGCGGAGCGAACGAAGACAACCAGAACGCAATGAGGGAAGCCCAGGTGCACGATCCTGATATTGCAGGGGCCAACCAAGGTGTTTCGGACCAGACGAAAGTTTCCGCTCAGAATGTTCAGGAAGTCACCGATCCGGGTCAATCCGATCTGGGTCTTGTCAACGCAACGGACAGTGAAATAGAACGGGTAGGGCAGGATGACGAAAGCAAGGACGTGGGTGATCCCAATGCCCTCCTGTTTGATGAAGACGACCAAAATACCTTGGCTTTTGACAACACTGTCTTCCGTGGCGATGACGAACGTCCCCTTGATCTACCGAAGGCCAAGGGTGACACCGTACGGAACGTAGGAGTCGCCGTAAACTCTCTGGGAATTGCGGTGCCCAAATCCATGAGTGGTCGATGTGACAAACTAGGTCGCGTCAGCAGACTGACCCGAGCAGGGGTGAGGAAACCCGATTCCGTGGAAAGAGCCGTGATCAAGGCCTTGAATTGGCTTACTGCTCATCAGAATGCAGATGGTTCATGGGGGAAGACTTCGAAGGGAGCCATGACGGGTTTTGCCCTCCTTAGTTACTTGGGACATTGTGAATTGACGGACTCTCCTGAGTATGGTGAAGCCGTTGCCAAGGGCATCAATTACCTCGTTGAGCTTGGAGATGAAAAAGACGGTTGGCTCTATGTTACCAATAACAAGCATGGAGCGGCTTATGCTCAGGGAATTGCGACTTATGCAATGGCGGAGGCGTACGGGATGACCGAAAAGGATTTTATTTTGCCCGTCCTTCAAAAGGCGATCGGTAGAATCGTCAATGGTCAAAAGGAGGACGGGGGATGGTATTACTTGGAAACAAGGAAAGGACCGGCCAATTCAAGTTTCGTTGACTTCGGCAAGAACAAAAACGCGGCTAGTGATACTTCGGTAAGCGGATGGCAGCTTCAGGCCCTTAAAGCAGCTTACAATACGGGAGCCGTCTTTGATGGATTGGAGCCGGCTTTGAAAGCCGCGGTCAAGAATTTCTACCGGGTTTACAATCCTAAAAACGGTGGGTTCGGTTATCGTAAGGCCTCGGATTCGAATAATATCAAACACAAGCTTACCGGAGTTGGGGCGTTGGGTTTGCAGTCTTGGGGTAAAGGTCATCCATCCGATGATCAGAAGGAAGAAACACTCAAGAAAGCCATGCAGCACATTCTCAAGAATAACCAGGGAATGGATTACAATAGCGGGGATGCTAATTTGTATTCCTGGTATTACGACACGCAAGCCCTCTACAATTACGGGGGAGCGTATTGGTCTTCCTGGAACCGAAGGATGGAACCCTTGCTTATCTCCGCTCAATCGGAAGACGGCAGTTGGCCAAATGAAGGAAGCGGTCTGACCAAAAAACGTTCAGGTGGTGATCACGAAGTTTACCGGACGACCCTTTGCACCCTGATGCTTGAGGTCTATTATCGTTACGTCTATTAATGATTTCGGGCTTTTTTACCAAGGAGGGAAGCATGTTGTGGAAGTTTACCTTTTTGATCCTCTTGGTTTCGGTTCCGCTGTTGGGTTCTGATTTCCCGACCCTAAAGTCGGGAGAGGCGTTTGGGATTTTGTCGTCCAAAGCAACCGCCTGGATTGAGGTCAAGGAGGACGAAGGGTTCACTCATCGGTACCTCTCTCCTTGGCGAGGAGGTTCCCCGACTAACGGCGGTGGCTTCGACCCAAAGATGATGGATAAGATTGGTGAAATTGTGGTCGGGAACCGCATTTGGATATCTTGGTACTGGGATGGTCACCTCCGGTTGAAGAAAATTCGAATGATCAGACCAAGGAAGCATACTGGTGTCTTTGCGGGCTATTTGTTGGATAAGGGAGAAAATTGGTTCGATGCCCTTACTCAAAGAGAGAAAATTCCATGGAGATTTTACGTTCGGTGGAGCGGAGGACTACCTGAACATGGAGGTGGCTATGATACGGAAAGCCTGGATTTTCTCAATGACGCCGATCCGAATCTCCCAATCCGTTTTTCTTGGAGCTATGATTTCAGACCCCGTTTCGAAAAATTCATCGAGGAGGCCGAAGAGGAGGAAAAATTCGTTCCTTTTTACGAAGGTCGGACCCTCAAAAAATCAACCCCGTCTCCGACTCACTCTTCACCAATCGTCAACCCTTTTGACCAGGTCCCACAAGCCAACCCTTTTGACCAAGCTCGGCCCGCCAACCCTTTTGACTCAGCACCCAAATCCCCTAGTCCTTTTGATCAAGCACCGCAAGCCAGTCCCTTTGACTCGTTGAACCCGCCCTTGAACCCCTTTGACGGACCCGCTTCTGCCAAAGCTCTGGAAAACCCCTTTGATTCGCAGGTAAAAGAAGGCACGCAAAAGCCCGTGGATGGAAACCCTTTTGACTCCCCTCCACCCCCAAAAAATCCTTTTGAGGACAGCCCTTTGCCTGGGAATCCATTCGAGTCTCTGGATAAAGCGGAGCCTTAAAGTTGTGTGCCAATGGCACACAATTGATGTCAATTAACGAATCTTATCTCTAATGGACTTTTCCGATCCGTTTGAAAGAAGCCAATGAGCTTCATTGGCATAACCTTTATCCCATGAGCGTTGGATTTTCACCCATCTCTCATTGATTCTGTCCGGCAAGGCAACGGTCTTCTCTTTTAAGGGCGACCACAAGATGTCGATAATTTCACCATCCCTGTCCATTCCCACAACTTCCATTTCGTATTCTAGAAGTTTTTCACGATAGAATTGGTCGTAGAAATTCGAATACTCGCTTGAACCTCTTTGGGCAAACTCAACGGCCATCGCATCGGCAAAGCCCGAAGCATTGTTTTCGGCCTGCTTCATCGCCTCAGTGAACGCTTCGTAAGTCGGTTCGAACTTCTGATCCAGCAAGCGCCCATCCTTGTTTCGGATTCCAATGCTCATAATGTGCGATGACCAAATGGGAACGATTTCATCACCCTTCCTATCGAGTGAATATACCCAAGCGGGCGCATTCTCGGGGTTACGGTATCTCGGAATGGAAAGAATGGCTTTGGCGGCTTCCTCGATTGCCCGTGAAAAACCATTCGGGGTAGGGGGTTGCGGGGGGAAGGGACGCTTGTTGTCGGGAAGGATTACCACGAGGGATCGGGTTCTCGGGTAGTAAGTCAATTGATCTTTTGCAAGCAAGCCATCGGAACTAAAATTGCCTTCCTCCTTGAGTAAATCGTCTTGGGTTACGTTGAGAGTTCCAGGGTTGTTGGAAACATTGAGGTCTCCTGGATGAAAGTAGGCCCGATACTTCCCGACAGGGTTGCCGTCCAAAAAAGCAACGCGAAGCCGAAGATGGTTTTTCACCTTGATTTCACCAGGATCTTTGCCTTCCTCGTTCAATTTTTCGTTGTACCGCAAGACATCATTGTTGGAGGCTGGATAATACAGAGTGAAATTACCGTCCAACTCTCCATTCTTGTAGTTTTTTTCGTAGATCAGTTCCCCAATTTTACCGTAAGCAAAGAATTTGCCGGATCGATTACCGTCTTTGTAGCCACCGGACAACAGCTTGATTCCGTTTCTCTGCCAAAACATAAACCTGCCGTCCCTCAATCCATCCAGGAAACCTATCTCGAAATGCTTACTCCCATTTGGATGGTCGTCTACGACGTATGCCCTTTCACCTTTGCCAAAAGGGCTGTCTTCCCCAATTTGGTAAAGAATTTCCGATCCATTGTCGTCTTTGCGGTATTCCACGTCGTCTGGGTGAAGTCGTTGCTCGGCGCAGGACCCCAACAACAGGAAAAGCGAAAACAAAAAGAATGAAGTGGATAATCCTGATATCTTGCTGTGTGTATACATCGTCATACGGGAAAACCGAACAATATCTACGATGGAACGGTTTTCGCAATGGAAAACTTATTGATTTCTCGATCGCACTTGTTCTGCGATTTCATCGATGTCATCCGCTGGAAGGGTGACTATGCTTGTCGGTCTTCCCCGGTCCATCTTGTAAACTACGATACCCAACCAATTTGCTTTGCCGTCGAATACGGGTGTGCCTGGAGAGGTGTTTTCGATTACGAAATACTTCCGAGGTTTTTCAATGACTGCATTGACCCATCCTTTTTTCAGAGTGGATTGTCTGTAAAGGTTTCTACCTAACTTGCCCAAGGACACAACTTCGTCCAATGGAAGAGGGTCAACGGACTTGGAAGAACGAGGTATGTGGGAAAAAGTCCGTTTGTCTTTTTTCTCGCCCTTTTCCTTGATCGGCAAAACGAAAGCCAAGTCCAAGTCGGTATCCTTGAGCAGTAACTTGGCAGGTACTTCCGTCCCATCCTGCATAAGAAGCAGCACTTCAGTATAATTGACGTTAACCGACCCCCCTGGCGTGCGTATTCTCGAAAGCAGAGTCGCAGTGGGATCAACTCTGCTTAAAGACAGCACGGTCAGTCCATCCTCTGCGATGATCGTTCCCAGAGCCTCGAGTTTTTGTTCCTGGGGGGGCATGCTTCGTCCTCCGGCGCTTACCTCGACTCGTACGGTTGCCGAAACCCAAGTCACGCAATCGGCGTGATTCTTTAGTAATTTTCTCCAAGTAGTTTCGCTTTTTTGCCCAGGAAGATCCAAGGGTATGGAAAACGCGAGCAGGGTTGTGGCCGTCAATAGAAATTTCATGGTGTGAACCGGTTAGCTGTTGTCCCAATCGGGTTCGAGTTCAAGGAACAGGGTATGAATGCCTCGTCGTACGAAAAAAATAATTCTTTGGGCCTTTTGTTTAACGAGACCGTTCATTTTTTTCTCGAATTTCCCCACATCTTTTTGCTCCGCGCCGTCGATGGAGAGAAGCAAGTCACCTTGTCGCAAACCGGCCAAGGACGCCCATCCAGCGGGTTCGACGTTGTGGATCAACAAACCAGGATGGTCATCCTTCAACCTGATGTTGACGCGGTCGCCGAAAGAAAGTTCCCGCACCGTGAATTCAAAGGTCTCATCCTTGTATTCGGGGAGTTCGTTGGGCGGAGCGGGTCTTTTTTCGAGGGTGACGTTCAGATCAAGCTTTTTTGCGTTTCTTTGGCCGGTAAACCTAACATTGGCATCCGTCTTGTATTCCTTGATCATGTTACCGAAGATTTCCGCATCTTCCGACCGGTAGGCGTTGATGATTTGACCGTCCAACCTGAAAAGCAGGTCTCCCGCCCGAATACCTGACTTTTGAGCGGGCGTGTCCGGGTAAACCTGAACCACGCGGATCCCTTTGGTCGTTTTGGGCAGTCCCAGGGCCTCGGACAATTCCCTTGTTAGGACTTGGGTAGAAATTCCCACCCAAGGCTTCCAAGCTTGCAAAGGACGGTTTTCCTCGGCTTCCGGGCCGATTTTAACCACTGTGAGCAAATCAGCGAGATCTCGTTCAAGGCTGACCAAGGTCGCTACCGGTTGTGTTTTACCCTTTGTGATTTTTTTGGAGATCCTGATCAAGTCTTCCATGCTTTCAACGGCTTCTCCGTTGAGAGCCGTAATGACGTCGCCCGCACTAAGTCGTGGTTTGGCGCCGTAGGACGGTCCACCCCTTCCCACCGAGTGAACCTGTGCTCCTTTTTTGCTCGGACGCCTAGCCTCGAGGGAGGACATGAGGGTGAAATTGCGCACCGTCAGCCCCCAGTTCTTGAGCTCCCTTTCCTTGGCGAAAGCCGATTCTCTAACCGCGGTCTTGAGTTTCCATTTCATGGGCTTTTCGTTACGCATCCCTGCGATTTTGATCTCGACTCCGACCTTCATTCCAAAAGCCAGTTGATTGAAGACCGGAAGATCTTCGGCAATCCTTGCTCCCACCTTCTTTCCGGCATAGGTCTTAATGAGGTCACCTGGTTTGATGCCTGCCATTTCGGCAGGAGAATCTTCGATGACTCCGGCAACCAGGATACCCGATTTCCGAGGATCGAGAACCGGTTGGCATTCCAATCCCGTCCAACACCTTTTGACAAAACCGTTGGCGGCTAATTCACCGGAAACGTCACGAGCTAGATTGGAGGGGATCGCTCCCCCCAAGCTTCCGATGCCAACCTCGTTGATGCCTATTATCTCACCTCTTGCATTGACGAGAGGGCCTCCGCTGTTTCCTGGGAATATGACCGCATCGTGACCAAGCCAACGAACGAGTTCACCGACGTTTTCTCCATCCAACCTGAAGGAACCCGAATGAGGAGAGATCATGGCGACGTTGGCAATGATTCCCCTCGTTACGGACTGGGATAAACCCGCGGGACTTCCCATTGCGAAACACGCATCGCCGACCTTCACCTCGTCGGAATCGCCGAAGGACGCCACCGAAAGGGAAGAACTGCCGGACGGTCTTTCCTTGGTTCGTAATCGAATCACGGCGAGATCCGTCATTGGATCGGCGCCAAGCAAGTCCGCGGACAATTCCTCCCCGTCATAAAGCCTGCAAGTGATGCGCGTTGCCTTCCCGGCAACGTGATGGTTGGTCACGACCAATCCATCCTTTGAAATGATGACCCCGCTGCCGGTTGATCTCGACTTCATCATTCTGCCCCCCGAACCTTTTTCCGAGACCACCTCTATGCGTACAATGGCCGGATAGACCGAATTGACCGTATCGGTCAGTTCGGGTTGGGGTCGCTTGTCCGTAGTCTTTGCAAGAGACCAAGAAAGCAGGAACCCCATCATAAGGACAGGAATCGAATGGTAAGGTTTCATGATGTATTCAGCGTTGCCGTAAACTAGTTTGGTTTGTTATATCCCAATTATGAAGTGTATTCGCAAGCAGCACGTCAGGCAAAAGGGATTGAATTCATACCTCTTAGGCGAAAGGCATGGCAAGCAAACAAAAGGAAAAGACATATGAATGCAAAGGCAGACGCTCCATCCGTACTGACGGAGCGGCAACGCAAATTTCTTGGCTTCGTGCTCTGTTGTGCGGGTGCTCTTTTGCTTTGTGGTTTGATCACCGCTCTGGTCTTCGTCCTCAACCTTGCGTTCGATCTTTTCTCAGGGGTAGTTTGGTCCCTTGCCGTTTCAGGTATGTTGGCCATATTGTTGCGCCCAATCGTCACTTTTTTCGAAGAAAGACTTCGGCTTGGTCGCATTGCCTCCATCCTTCTTCTTTACCTACTTGTCGTGACCAGTTGTGGTTCCGCAATCTTTTTACTCGGAGGAAAGGTGATCAGCCAAACCCGTGATTTCGTGGGCACGGCGGCCGAGTGGCCCCAGCAAATCCATGACAAAGCCAAGAACTCGGAGTACTTCTCCCCGGAAAGCCTGGAAGCAATTTCCACCCAAGTCGAAGCTTTCAAAAAATACTGGAAGGATCTCATCGGCTCCGGCGGGAGTACTCTCGAAGTGACTCTTTCCAAGGACGAAAAAGCCATCTACGATTCTTTTTCACTCGAAAACCGAGAGACCTTCAGGGAGGTTTGGGACAACCTTGACCCAGAGGACAGACAGGTTTTTCTTTCTATTGAGGAAAAACAGAGCCAAGTCGACTACCTCGCCCGCAAATCCGAGGAAATGCGCAACCGGGCCATGGAAACGATCGGTAAGCAAGGGGAAGAAATTGCTCAAAGGTCCGCTGAAGTCATCAAATCCGCATGGTCCGGGCTGCTTGGTTTCTTCGCCAAACTGACTTACCTCGCGGTCATTCCCATCTATCTATTCTATTTTCTTAGTTCCAACCGCAACCTCATCGACGAACTGGAAGGCGAATTAGGTTTCCTCGGCGCATCCTTGCGAGAAGACATAGTCTTTTTGATTCGAGAATTCGTCGGGATCATGGTCGCCTTCTTCCGAGGGCAACTGCTGATCGGCTTCCTCATGGGCATTGGTTATGCCATTGGCTTCACCTTGAGTGGCTTGAAGTTCGGGATCGCTTTGGGCCTTCTTTTCGGCCTGCTTAACATCGTTCCCTACCTTGGATCCATCGTGGGTATCGTCACCGCGCTTCTGGTAGCCTATCTGCAACCCGGTGGAATTTCGGAGACCGGAGAATGGACGGTCTTGCTTGGTTGTGGAGCCTCCTTCGTTGTCGTCCAATTGATCGAGAGTTACTACCTGACTCCTAAAATCATGGGTCAACAAACCGGCCTCCATCCGGTCGTCGTCATTGTCTCGATTTTCTTTTGGGGTTCCGCTCTCGGGGGTATTCTCGGGATGATCTTTGGTATCCCATTGACCGCATTCATTATCATTGCCTGGCGCCTCGTCTGCCGCAAATACTTCAATCGCGAACTCTGCTCGGGTATTTGATTTCTTTCCTAGTCCCACCTGTATTGGCCAATTTGTTTTTTACTCTCTTGGCGCATTCTCATGTGGACGTCTTAGTGGACAATCGTAAAGATTGAGCTTTCCCTGAACCCTTGATTTTTTTATTCGTGAAGTTGCATATACTCATCTTTTTCCTTCTTTTTTTCATCTCCATCGCTCTTCAGGCTAGTCCCGAGACCAAGCCTTTGACCGATGATCAGCTCAAGGTTCACAAGTTGGACGGGAAGTTCTTCAAAAAGGGGACGGAGGTGGAAGGGATTCTCATCGCAACCTCGGCCCGGGTATCGGATCATACCCATGCTGAGTCGGCCTATTTGTTCGGTAAGATTATGCAGTCGATCGACAAGCAGGTGGCACGGAGAATAAGGGAGAAGCGCGTGTTGTGCATACTGATTGGGCATGACGAGCTTACTTCCGAGGTTCCGCAGTTCAGGACCGACAAGAAGGGCAAGGAATTGGATTTCTATAATTGGCGAAGTCGGGGTTTTTTGCGTTGGTTCGGTCCTCGCCCAGTGGTCGTCTTTGCCGAGGAGGACGTGATGGAATACGAGGGGGGGATGAGGCTGGAGAGTATCCTCATCCATGAGTTTGGGCACGTCATTCACGGGGCCGGTTTTGATGGGGATCAGCAGAAGCGCTTGACGGCGGCTTTCGAGAAGGCGAGGGAATTGGAAATTTGGAACGATGGCCGGGCGGCTCAGCGCTTTCGCAGAGTGAAGGGAAAAAAAAAGGTCTCTCTTTTGGGTGCCCTCAAAAAATGGTTCCCGCAAGAATCGAAAGAGCTTTTGAAAAAGTGCCTGCAGGAAGGTGATGTTCTCGTGAACGGGAAGAAGGCCAACCCTTCGGTCAAGGTGAACGGGGAGGACAAGGTACTAGTCACCTTCGGGGGTCCGAAGCGCTGCTATGCCTCGCGCAACCGCTCGGAGTACTGGGCGGAGGGCGTGCAGTGTTGGTACAACACCAACCGCACCATGGACCATGACCATAATCATATTCATACCCGCAAGCAATTGAAGGAGTACGACGTCGAGCTGGCCAAGTTGTGCTCGGAGGTGTTGGGGGAGGGAGATTGGCGCTTCGTTTCCCCGCGCGAGCGAGCGGGCAAGGAGCATTTGAAGGGCTACGATCCGGAGAAGGCTCCCGTGACCGAGGATCTGCCCCACATCGATACCGCGGCACTCGATTACTACGACAAGTACTGGAAGGTTTTCTGGCATCGGCTCTATGACAAGCATGACTTGCCCTCTCCCCATTCGCGTAGTTTGTTCAATGGGAAGGACCTGAGCGGGTGGTCGATGGACGTGCCTGCCCTCGACAAGAAACCAGAGGGCAAGAAACCTTTCGTCGCTCGTGACGGGATGCTGGTCAGCTTGGGTTCACCGGGCGGGCATCTGCTGACCGACGAAAAATTCGAGAATTACCGGGTGATTGCGGAGTACCGCTTTGCGGACAAGCCGGGAAATTGCGGAATATTGGTCCATGCTTCCAAGTTACGCGATTTGTACAAGATGTACCCGAAGTCGATCGAGGTGCAAATGAACCATACCCATGCCGGGGATTTTTGGTGCATCGTGGAGAATATCGTGGTGCCCGACATGGTCAACAGGCGCGGACCGGAAAAGAACTGGGGGGTCACGGAAGGAAAGGCCCGTCGGATCGTCAACCTGACTGACGGGGCTGAAAAGCCGGTCGGGGAATGGAACCGGATGAGGATCGAGTGCGTGGGGGACGAGGTCAAGGTCTGGGTAAACGGGGAACTGGTCAATCATGGGTTCGACTGCACGGCGAAGAAAGGAAAGCTCTCGATCCAAGCGGAGGGCTCGGAGGTCGAGTTCCGCAAGTTCGAGCTCACCCCGGTCAACGTTCTGAGCGAGTAGTCTACTTTCGGTGGACTTCTTTTTAGTTTATTTGGCCCTTGCCCCTTGTTTGGTTCTTGGTCTGTTCATATACTGGCGGGATAAACATGAGAAGGAACCCATATCGGTTCTTTTACTTTGTTTGGTCTTCGGGGTACTTTGTGCGTTTCCGGCAGGTTATTGGAACACCTATATGTTTGTGGCCATGGATTACGATCTGCAGGGGGAAACCGGTTGGATGAGTTCTTTCTTCGCGGCTTTTTTCGTGGTCGGGATAGGTGAGGAAACCTGCAAATTCATTCCCTTGATGCTCTATGCCTATCGCAAGCCTTCCTTTAACGAACCTTTCGACGGGATCGTTTATGCAGTTATGGTAAGCTTGGGCTTTGCCGCTATCGAGAATGTCGATTATGTCCTGGAGGGTGGAATGGGGGTTGCCGTTGTCCGTGCATTGATGGCCGTCCCCATGCACACCGCCTTTGGCGTGGTGATGGGATATTATGTCGGGCTAGCCAAGTTACGTGGAGAGACGCAGATGTTCTCGGATAATTGCTTGAAGGGCTTACTTTGTGCAGCAGCACTTCATGGAGCCTATGATTTTTTCCTCTTTCAGGATGATTCGGTCCTTCTTACCCTGCTGGTCTTTCCCTTGATGATTTTCGCTCTGGTGGTTTGCTTAAAGGCGATGAAGAGTCATTCCGCAAGCTCTCCCTTCAAGCCCTGAGTCAGACCGTTTGACACAACGTGCGCAAGATTGCCTTGAAAGAGATGGTGCCATGCCTGATGAATAAGTTTTAACCCCAAAAAAATCATGGCCGACAAAGACAAAGATTTCGTGCACTTGCACGTTCATTCCGATTTCAGCTTGCTGGACGGGTGTTGCCGGATGGATCGGTTGATGGACCGGGCGGTCGAGCTAGGGCAGTCCGCCATGGCCCTGACTGATCACGGGAATTTGTTCGGAACGATCAACTTCATCAAGCAGGCGGAGAAGCGCGGGATCAAGCCGATCATTGGGTGCGAGGGGTACATGGTGACCGACCACAAGAACGATGAGAAACCGGGCCGGGACAACCACAAGTCCTATCATATCGGGATGCTGGCCAAAACTTACGAGGGGTACCAGAATTTGTCCAAGGTCGTTTCCGATGCCCATGTGGATGGTTTTTACTACCGCCCCCGTACGGATTTGGAAACTTTGGCCGAGTTTTCCAAGGGATTGATCGCATTTACGGGATGTATGCAGGGATGGATTCCCCAATTGATTCTCCGTGGAAAGGAAGGGGAGGCCGAAAAGGCGATGGGTCAGATGGTCGATATTTTTGGCAAGGAAAACTACTTCGTCGAGCTTCACAACCATGGGATCGAAGAACAGATCAAGCTCATTCCCGAGCTTCTGAAACTAGCCAAGCAGTTCGACTTGAAGACAGTCGCATCCAATGACGTCCACTACGTGAAGGGAGAAGACTGGGCCCCTCACGACGCCTTGCTTTGCATTCAAACCGGCTCGAAGCTCGATGATCCGAAGAGGATGAGGTACGATGCCCGTCAATTTTACTTGAAGTCGAGGGCGGAAATGGAAGACCTCTTCAAGGAGGCTCCCAAGTCGATCACCAATACTTTCGCAGTCGCCGAAATGTGCGACGTCAAGTTGCCCTTCGGGGAAAACAACTACCCGGTCTTTTCGATGCCACCCGAGATCAAGACCAAGGTGGAAGACAACGTTGCCTACCTGAAGCATCTTTGCGTCGAGGGGTTGAAGGAAAGGTACGAGGCCGATTACCAAATCGAGGAGGACTGGGCCGAAGACACGGAAGACCGGACCCGGGTTTTAAGCGAACGGATCGATTACGAGCTCGGGGTCATTGCCAAGACCGGGTTCAATGATTACTTCCTGATCGTTGCGGATTTCATGAACTGGGCCCGTGAAGAGGGCATTCCGGTCGGACCGGGTCGCGGATCGGGAGCGGGTTGTTTGGTTGCTTATCTCCTTGGGATCACGGATATCGATCCTCTGCGCTTCGGTTTGCTCTTCGAACGCTTTCTTAATCCGGAACGGGTTTCGCCTCCTGATTTCGATATCGATTTTTGCATGCGGCGAAGGGGTGAGGTGATCGAGTACGTCCGGGACAAGTACGGTCGTGATTGCGTGGCCAATATCATTACCTTCGGAACCTTTGGAGCCAAGATGGTGGTGCGTGACGTCGCCCGGGTCCGAGATCTTCCCTATGCCGAAGCGGATAAATTGGCCAAGATGATCCCGGACGACCTCAATATTTCGCTGGAGGATGCCCTGGCCAAGAGTCCGGAATTCGGAGCCGAGTACGAAAAAAACCCGATTGCCAAGCAGATTGTCGATACCGGTCGGGTGATCGAAGGAATGGTCAGAAACGTGGGGACCCATGCCGCGGGGGTGATCATTGCCGATCGACCCCTCAAAGAACTCGTCCCATTGACCACTCAGGACGGTGTCCTGACTACCCAGTTCCCAAAGGATCCAGTGGAGGATTTGGGTTTGTTGAAAATGGACTTTTTGGGCCTCAAGACCCTGACGGTGATTGACGAGGCGGAGAGCCATATCAGGAAAAAACCGGGGCTGGAGGAATTTAGGGTGGCGGATGCGTCTTTGGAAGATGAGTCGACCTTCAAGCTTTTGAACGAGGCTCGAACGATCGGGGTCTTTCAATTGGAATCCGAAGGAATGAGGAGGTTGTGCAAGCAAATGACGATTTCCAACGTGGACGAGGTCATTGCTCTGATCGCACTCTACCGACCCGGGCCGATGGAATGGATACCGGACTACATCAAAGGAAAGGAAGATCCTTCCACAATTAAGTTTCCCCACCCTTTGCTGGAAGAAGTTTGCGAGGAAACCTATGGGGTTATGGTTTATCAGGAGCAGGTTATGGAGGCCGCCAGAAGGATCGCCGGTTATTCACTCGGTGGTGCGGACATACTTCGTCGGGCGATGGGCAAGAAGAAGCCTGAAGAGATGGCCAAGCAACGCGAAATCTTCGTCAAGGGGGCGAAGGAAACCAATGAGATCGACAAGAAAAAGGCGGACGAGATTTTTAATATCCTGGAAAAATTCGCGGGTTACGGGTTCAATAAGTCCCACTCTGCGGCCTACGGAATAATCAGTTACCAAACCGCTTACCTGAAGGCGAATTATCCGGTTGACTTCATGGCGGGGATTCTTTCCTGCGAACTGGGCAATTCCGACAAGTTGTCCAACTTCATCGGGGAGTGCTCCGAGATGGAAATTTCCGTACTTGGACCAGAGGTCAATGAATCGGGTGAGAGCTTTACGCCAATCGTGGGCAAGGGCGATACGGGCGACTCGATCAGATTCGGGTTGGCCGCGGTCAAGGGGGTCGGTGATATCGCGGCCAAGACGATCGTCGAGGAGCGCGAAAAAAACGGTCCTTACGAAAGTTTTACGGACTTGGTTGAGCGGGTCGATGGAAAGGCGGTCAACAAGAGAGTGCTCGAGTGCTTGATCAAAACGGGCGGGTTCGACGCACTGGAAGGTAACCGGGCGGCCCTGCTGGCGGACTTGGACCGAGCGATGGGAGAGGCTCAGTTGAGAAGAAAGGACCGTGAAGCCGGTCAGGTCAACTTGTTTGACATGATGGGTGGTGGGGAGCAGGAGAGCGGGAGTGACTCTGGAGAGTTTTCTCCGAATAACGGTCTGTCGGACGTGCCCGAGATGGAGGAACTCGACAAGCTGAAGTTAGAGAAGGAATTGCTTGGCTTTTTTCTTTCCGGTCATCCGGTCGATACCTTGGGGGGGCTTGGCCCACTTCTCGACACGATCAATTCCGAGGACTTGGAGAAAGTCGAAGGCAGGCGTTCTTTCCGCTTGTGTGGCGTTCTTTCGGATATCGAGAGAAGATACACCAAGAAGGACGCCAAGCCGTGGGCTCGGTTCAACTTACTCGCCAAGGAGAAGGATTTTTCGTTACCCATGTTTACCGAGGCGTACGAGAAATACGGAGTCAAGCTCGAGGAGGGAATCATCGTCGTTGTCGAGGGTGTGGTCTCTCACCGGGATGGCGAGACACGTATGACGGTCAGCAGCGTTCGGGCAATCGAACGGGCGATTACCGAATTAGCCGAAGAGGTTACTTGGCTGATTGATCCTACCCACCAGGATGCAGAGGAATTCACCAAGGATTTGTTTGCCTTGGGGGACCGAGGGGAAGGAGGCACTTTGATTCGTCTGGGATTCGCCCGGAAAGGAGAGGAGGACGGCCTTGTGGTGGAGACGGACCCCCGGTTTTCCATGCGATTGACGCCCGATTGCTTCAAGGAATGGAGAAGGCGCGCCCCCGTGAGGGGAGCCCGTGTCATTATGAGAGAGCCCGAACCTCCACCCGAAAGGCCCTGGGACAAGAAAGCCTGATTGTTCGTTCCTCCTTGACCTAAGAAGCCAAAGACCTATTTTAGATCTTTTTCTATGACCATCGAAATCAAATTACGAAAAGGCGAACCCATTGACAGGGCTATTCGTCGACTGAAAAAACGTCTCGACCGCGAAGGCGTAATTCGCGACGTGAGAGCCAAGCGATACTTTGAAAAGCCGTCTGACAAAAAAAGGATTGCCCGGAAAGTAGCCGCTTTTTCCCAAATGCTTCGTACGCGTTACGAAAAGATGTAAGCCTCTGCGGAGGTTTAATCCTCGAGGAGAGGACCAGTCGCGCATAAAAATAACTCGAAACCTTATTTATGTCGCAACTGCAAAAGAGACTTAGCCCGAACTTGCGTTTGGAGTGGAAACTCTTGGATCAGGAAAAAGCTTCGGCTTTGGAATTTTTATCCTTGTGCGAAAAGATGATCAAAGTTGGCGAATTTCTTCTTGCTCACGACGTAGCTCGAGCCGGACTCAAGAAATTCAAGAAGCATAGGAAGCTGAGTCAAAAAGCCGGTCACGCTCTGTCCAAAGCCGGGTCGCCCATGATGGCTACGAAAATTTTGGAAGAGTTAGTCTCCGGAGGAGACAGGGACGTCGAGACCCATAGTCTTTTGGCAAGCGCTTACAAGGATTTGTGGGAATACTCGACCGACAAGAAGAGTAAAATCAAGTATGCCGAACTTGCGATTGCCCGATACGAGGAGGCTTTCTTGACCAACAGTTTCGACAGCCTTCGCGTCAGTCAGAGACAAGACCTTGAGACTCAATACTATCCGTGCATCAACGTCGCTTTCATGCATTTTCTCTCTGGAGATCAGGAAAAGGGCAGAGAAAACGCTCAGAAAGCTCGTCAGATTTGTCAGAAGCTCAAGGATCAGGGAACCTGTGACTATTGGATTCAGGTGACGGAAGCGGAAGCCCATTTGCTTCTCGGTTCCATCGAGAAGGCAGCCGAAGCCTACAGGGAAGCTGTTTCTTCGGGTAATGCCGAACCCTCACAAATCGCGAGTTCCCGCAAGCAAGCATTGCAAATTGCAAGCGTTTATGAGGACGAGGCCATTCTTGCCGAAATCTCTTTTGCCTTTCCGAAATTGGGGATCGTTGCCTGCTCGGGACATGTCATAGACAGCCCGGGGGGAGCCCGCAGGTTTCCACCCGAAGCCGAACCCGAAGCCAAACGGAAAATCGAAGAAGCCCTGGCATCAATGGGTGCGAGTTGCGGTTATAGTTCAGCGGCCTGCGGGACCGATATCATCTTTCTTGAGACAATGACCGAACGGGGCGGGGAAACCCATGTTTTTCTTCCCTTTGTGAAAGAAGAATTTATTGAAACAAGTGTCAGAAGAGCGGGCGGAAATTGGGTAGCTCGTTTTGAAAAGGTGTTGGATCAGGCGACCTCGGTTCATTACGTCACGCGAGAGGGTTACAATGGTGAGGACTCCCTTTACTCTTTTTGCAATGACATCATGCTTGGATTCACCGCCATGCGTGGTCGGGGACTGGATGAAAACCCGGAACTTCTTGTCTTTTGGGATGGAAAAAAAGGATCTACCGGGGGAACCGGGGAGCTCGTTCAAAGATGGACCTCCAACTTTAACGAACCGGTGGTGATTGATGCCAAGGAAGTCCTCTCGTCTGTTGAAGAAGTGGATGAAGCTTCCTCTATTTCCGGAGAAACTCAGCCCGCGTTCGTTCAGTCCGCCGAGAACATAAGGAAACAAGTTTCCCGTACGGTCAAGGTCATGCTCTTTGCCGACGTGGAAGGCTTTACCAAGGTGTCGGAGGAATTGACTCCTGTCTTTGTGGAGAAATTCCTCGGAGGGATTTCAAACGGTCTCGAAACACTTTCCAATCCTCCGGCTTTCGTCAACACTTGGGGAGATAGCTTTTTTGCGGTTTTTGACGATTTGGACGACGGTTTGAGTTTGGCCATTCAATTGAGAGACTACTTTTCCAAAGGAAATTGGGAAGAATTGGGGCTGGACGATGGATTGGAAGTTCGGATTTCCATGCATGCCGGACCCGTTTACGAAGAATTGGATCCCATTCTGATGAGGAAAAATTTCTTTGGTAAGCACGTCAATCAGGCCGCTCGGATCGAACCGATCGTCTTACCCGGTTCCGTTTACGTATCCGAAGTCATGGCTGCCCTGCTGTCCTTTGGTCACGATGATTTTGATTTTGAATACGTGGGTAATTTGGAGTTGGCCAAAGATTACGGAAGTCATCCCATTTACATTCTGCAACGTACCGGATACAAGGATAACATCTAACCTTCAAAAACTTCCGTTTTGACCACTTCACCCGATATTCCCATTCCTTTCGAGTCTTACTCGGGAAACAATCCCTTCGCCTTCATCAGTTATGCCCATGCCGACAAGGTCGTGGTTTACAATGCCATGCGCCATTTTCATGAAGCGAAGTTGAACCTTTGGTTTGATGACGGCATTCCTCCCGCCGAAGAGTGGCAAAATGAAATCGCCCAGAAGATCATGGGTTCCGACATGTTTGCCGTTTTTCTTTCCCCAAGCGCCTGCGCTTCCTCTCACGTGAACCGGGAAATCCAATTTGCTCTCAGTGAAAACAAGCCGATGCTGCCTATTTTTCTCGAGGACATTACTCTTACCCCTAGTTTGAAGCTCTGTTTGCAGCAGTATCAGTCCTGCTTCTACTATAAAATCGGTTGGCAAAAGAAAGCCATCGACGTAATGCGCAACGTTCTGGCCAAAGCCGACAGCCAAGGCCAAAATCGCCCGTTGCACAATCGCAAGTCAACCAGTGAGGAAGTTCTGGACGAAGGAGAAGCCTTGTGGAAAATTATGGAGCAGGTTTTTGCGGCCCAAGTTAATCGATACAATCGCCAAAATGGGATCGATACCATTACGGAAGCAAAAGTTCTCGTAGACAAACCAAAAGAGACGGACAAAGCGGACCATTCCGGCCCCGTCAAACCTCCTCCTGCACCCCGTCCTTCTGAAAAGCCCAAACCGATAAGCACCCAAAAGACCCGCCATCCCTTTGCCGTGGGTGTCATGGTGGATGAACCGGAAAACAAGTCGGAACAGGACAAACCACCTTTTCGTGATTCCTACGTGGGAGCCCTTTCTTGGATTCCCTCCGGAAAAATAACCGTACGGGTTCCTTACACTTCCGACGTTCGTCTCGTTCATGTGCGCAACGACTTTTGGCTTAGTCAACTCCTCGTTACCCAAGAGGTATATACCGAAGTCATGGGCTCGAATCCAAGCGATGTCGATAGGGATGGAATTGGAGAAGTCGTTAATTTACCCGTGAACCGGGTTTCCTGGTTGGACGCCGTTGAGTTTTGCAAGGCTTTGACGGTCTTGGGTAAGCAAAGTGGCAAGCTTCCCGACAATCATGAATTCCGTCTTCCCACCGAAGTCGAATGGGAATATGCGTGCCGGGCTGGCACGACCACCGACTATTATTTTGGCGAGGATCCTTCCGAATTGCATGAACATGCATGGTATGTCGTGAACAGCGTAAGGCGCGTTCATCCGGTCAAACTCAAATTGCCGAACTCCTGGGGCCTTTACGATATGTACGGGAACGTCCGGGAATGGGTGGGCAATTCCTTCGTCAACACCCTTTTGGATGATACCGAACAGGACGAGTTTCGGATTTGTCGTGGGGGAAGTTATATGAAAAAGGCATCCGGATGCAAGTCCTCCTCCAGAGACACCCAATCCCTCTTTCATCGTTACCGAAACCTTGGCTTTCGGGTAGCCATGGCCCGGTTGCCCAATACCTAGGGTTTATCCAGCGATCGCTTTTGCAAACGCAAGGCTTTACCGTTGTCTTTCTTTGAATTTAGCCCATTTTTTAACTTTTCTCATGAGCCAAGAACAGCCCTCACCCCCCTCCGCGGATTCTTCTCTTGACGGAAGCGATCAATTTGCGGTTCGTCAAAGCAAGCTCGATCATTTGCGAGAATCCGGAAATGATCCTTACCGTTCGAACTGGGACCAGTCCCACACTTCGCTCGAGGCTCTCGATTTATTGCCCGAAGAACTGGAGGAAGGTCCGGAGGTTTCGGTTGCCGGGCGAATCGTAGCCTTCCGCCTGATGGGCAAGGCTTCATTTCTGAAGATCATCGACCGGGATGGAAAAATCCAATCCTATGTCCGCAGGGATGAAATCGGGGATGACGAGTATGCCGCCTTCAAGAAGCTGGATCTTGGTGACTTCGTTGGGATTCGAGGCCCTCTTTTCCGAACGAGGACGGGTGAGATTACCATTCGAGCCAAAGAGTACAGGCTAGTCTCCAAGGCACTTCGTCCATTACCTGAAAAATGGCATGGTCTGACGGATAACGAACAAATCTATCGCCAACGATACCTTGATTTGATCGTCAACGATGACTCCCGTGAGCGTTTTCGGGCGAGAAGCCGAGTCATCAGGGAAATTCGTGAGTTCTTTTGGAGCAGAGATTTTTTGGAAGTCGAGACCCCAATGCTGCAAGCGGTTTCCGGTGGGGCAGCAGCCCGTCCTTTTGAAACGCGCTTCAATGCTTTGGATTGTGACTTCAGTTTGCGGATTGCTCTTGAATTACATCTCAAGAGGCTGTTGGTCGGCGGGTTTGATCGGGTGTTCGAAGTTGGTCGCGTCTTCCGTAACGAAGGCTTGTCCCGTAGGCACAACCCCGAATTCACCATGCTCGAGGCCTATCAGGCATATACCGACTTTCGTGGCATGATGGAGCTGACTCAATCCCTCATTCAGCAAGTGGCCGAGAGAGCACTGGGAACTTTGCAAATGGAACGGGAAGATGGGGAAGCGATTGATCTATCCGGCACTTGGAAGGAAGCGAAGTACAAGGACTTGATTCTTGGTGCCGTGGGGCGGGACGATTGGTTTGATTTACCCAAGTCCGCAAAGTTGGATAAGACCAAGGAATTGGGGATCGAAGTGGATCCTGAATTGGAAGATTTCGAGATCACCAACGATGTTTTTGAAAAGATCATCGAACACACCCTGATCCAACCCACCTTTGTCACTCATATTCCTCGGGAACTTTGTCCCCTCGCCAAGATCACCGAAGACGACGAGAGCACCATCGACGTATTCGAACTTTGCATCAACGGGCAGGAAATTGCTCCCGCCTATTCCGAACAAAATGATCCTTTTGTTCAGAGAGAAGCCTTTATGAAGCAGGTAGGAGAGGAAACGCAAGAATTGGACGATGATTTCCTTCTCGCCCTGGAGCATGGGATGCCCCCCGCAGGAGGAATGGGCTTGGGGATTGACCGGTTGGTGATCTTCCTCACCAAGGCGTCGAACATTCGTGACACCATTCTTTTTCCTACTCTTCGACCCGCATAGGCATTCATGCTGACGCGAGGTAAAAGAGAAGACGTCACGATCATTAAACCGATTGGGTGGCGGCAAGCCGCATTCACCTTTTTTTTGCTCCTGTGCGCTTTTTTTTTCGTTCTTAGTGGTACTTTCTCGAAAACTCTTGGTGAAAACGTCAGTTTATTGGGGACGATCATTCTTGCCTTGGCAGGTCTACTGAACGTACTTGATCAACTTTTCGAATGGTCTCGGTTGAAGATTGATCCCGAGGGCTTTCACCTGCGTAGTTGGTGGAGGAAGGAAAGTTTCAGGCATGATGAGATCAAGGATTTTGAGCTTGAGACTTACGTCAACCGAATGTTGGTCGTCGCTTTATTGAAGGAAAGTACGGTGGAATCCAGGGGACTGCCTAACGAACGCTTGTCATTTCCCTGCACCTTCGGCAGGCCTGCCGAACCCATTTTGAAAACCCTCAAGGATAAACTGAAAAAGCATTCCGGAACCAAGCGGGCGAAGGGCAAAAAAAATTTGGAGAACTAGGTTCCCGTCTCGTTCGGGGGTGGATTGGAGAGGATTTCGATGAGTTTTTTCGCTAGCATGATCACAAAATTCACCAAGGCGGGAAGATAAGCAAAAGCAATAATGGCCAATTGGGACAAGATGAAGAACATCAAGGAATTAAAGGCCTTGTCCATAAACCCATAGGAATGAAGACCTACTCCGAGCATATTGGTTCCGAACCAAGACCAGGCGGTCACGATGTTTCCAAAAATGGCGATGGTGGCAAGCCCTCGGGTACGAGCGATCCCGGAAAACCTGGCGTGCAGAAGTAGGGCGTTCCAAATGACAATCAGGAGGGCCCCGTTCTCTTTGGCATCCCATCCCCAGAACCGGCCCCATGATTGATCGGCCCAAATTCCACCGAGAACGGTTCCGACCAGGCTGAACAACAAGGAGAAGCAAGTGATTCCGAATATCATGGATTCCAGGGTCTTCTTCAGTTTTCCTTCCCGTTTCCCCAAAAGAGTAGCCCCAAGATAATAGAAGACATAGGCAATTCCCAGGAATCCAGCCAAAAAGGTAGTGGAGTACCCAATGGTTATGATCACAACGTGGGTAGCCAACCAAAAATTGGAATCAAGCACCGCCCGCATCATTTCCATCGTATCGCCTGTAGGGTTAAGCGAAGAATCGAGGCTTAAGTTATAGGCAATGAGCAAACTGCCCGCTCCGATGATGGAGCCCATTGCCGAGGCAACCCCCAATCGCAGGTATTTTTCCGTTGCAAAACATAGCAGAACCGCGCCCCAACCGATGAACAAGGCCGAGGAATAAAGGTTGGTAACCGGGGGGCGACCTTCGATGTACATTCTTCCGAAGAGACCAAAAGTGTGTGAGAGCAGGACGATCCCCGTGAGGATGTAGGCGCAGTCGCGAAGCATCTTGGACGTGCGGTCGCTTTTCCCTACGGAGTTCGAGTAAGTGGCGGAAAGCCAGGAGCAACAGGCAATGATGAAAATAAGAACGTAAGCAAGGGAACTGCGGTAAAAGGGCTCGAAACCGTTGTAAGATTTCTCGAAGTGAAGGGTTGAGCTTGCTTCGCCTGCTCTTTCGGTGGCGAGTTCGTTCAATTGTGAAACGGTGGCATTAAAAGCCGCGACGTTGTTGGCCCGAAAACTTATGCCAAGTTTTTCGTATAGGCCGATGACGGGATCCACCTCTCGACGAAGCTTGATGGCTTCGGCGTATTGGGAAGCAAAAAGGGCAGTGGGATTCATTTTCTCGGTTTCCCGAATGGTCGCTATGCGTTTTCTCAAATCATCAGGAGAAAGCGAAACCAATTCCCGAAGAGTCGAGATGAATAGCCTTGGTTCCATCTTGCGTTTTTCTTTGGAATCAAGAGGTTCCTCACCAACTAAGGACTGTCCAACCGTAAGCCATTTTTCGAGTGGATCGTTGACTTCAGGAGGAATGGGGAAAAATTCCGACCACATATTGGCTCGAGAATAGTGATCAAGGAAAAAGACGATTTTTGAAAATTCCGAACTCCCCATTTTGATCAAAGATGGATCTTCGACAACGACACCGGTCAAGGCTCGGAACCGCTGATACTCGGCGGTGCGATCCGAATCTTTTTCCGGGTCGAAAAAGACTTCGGTCACTCCAATCTCCTCAAGCATCTCCGAGCTTTCAGAAGGGACGGGAGGAGGAGCCAAGGTGTTCTTGAGTTTTCTGTAGAGCAAAAGGCCGCGGTAAAGTTCGATTGCATTTTGCTGAAAGCTGTCTTGGTTTTCCCGTTCGGTTTGACCGGCTTCCCTCGCGCTGGACTCGATTTCTCCAAGGTGCGGCTCCAATTCGGCATAAGAAAAATGTTTTCCATCCTTGGCCAGTTTCTTTCCCATCAGACCAAGAACCTGATCGTGGTCGATGAGGAAGGTTTTAAGTTGATCCGCCTGTTCGGGAGCGAACAGAACGCGGGCAAACCATTCGATGGCGGGGACTTTTTCATCGTTCTGATCGAGAGCAGTCCTTTTGTTGCGCAAGACTAGCAGGGTGTTTCGGGCTACACTGTCGATCGGTTTGACTCGACCGCCACGCAAAACAGGTATGCGGGAGAAACCGTCCAGGTCGAAAGATTCGGTGGGTGCGGAAGGAGGACCCTTGGCGAAATCAAAAAGGGAAGCCGTACCGAGCTTTTTATAAGGGAAAAAACAAACCCAAGCTCCAGCTAGGGTGAGGAAGATCAGGATACCGAGACGGACGGGCGTGTGTTTCTTCATGCTTTTTGGAGGGAATTTTTACGAAGGAAACGAACGAGGTGAAAACCAAACTGCCAAAGCAGACCGATGGAAACAACAATGCAGGAAATATAAGGCACGAGCCAACTCGGGTTGCGAATGACTTGAAAAACCGTGTAGTCTGCGGCTTTGTTCATCTGGTATTGGTAAAAAGTCTTTCCTTCATGGCGCAAAGGAGTGTTCATGTAGACCAAGGCACGCCGTCCTTCGTTGCCGTCCATGTTGATCAAGACGTCACTTTCGAAGTTGAAGGGAGTTTCTGTGCCTTGGTAAAATTCGTTCTCTATTCCCAGCAATTCGATGGAGTAGGGCAGGTATTCCCGTTTGGACCGGAGGGTCAAACCCCATAACTTGCCCTTGTGTCGGATAGGTTGAAAAGCCAATCCGGCTAGTTTTGGACTTTCTTTCCACCAATGATTTCCTGCGGGGTGAGAGAGGGTCAACCATGTCCCCAAACTACCCGTTGCGTCGGTCAATTCGAAAACCAAGTAGCCGAAATTCATCGCTTCGCTACTGTAATCTTCACTTTTGGGCTTGATGGACAAATTAGCTGAAAAACCGACCCCTTGATCGACTTCTTTGCTGACGCCTACCCGTTTGTCCTTCGAGCCTACTAGGTTGAAGTCGCAATTGGAGCCGAAAGATTTGACACTGACTCTAAACGGCAAATCTTCCGAAGAAATTGAACCGCCTTCTTCAAGAAGTTCCTGCGGGATGCTTACGACGGTTTCTTGCTTCGGGTCAGTTACGTCGATGAGGGCCAATTCAACCCCGTGAAATCGTTCTATGTAATTGCTCGATTCGCCTTTGTTAATCTGCATGCGGGACTCCTCTTGAATGGCTTGCGTAACCAATTGTCCACCCAATAGCATGATGATACCAAGGTGAATCAATTGAATACCGAATTTCTTCATGGTCCACTGAAAGCGAATCAAGTAAGCAGCCGTCAGGTTCATGATCAGGAGACCTCCGAGCAGCCAACCACCTGGAATCGGAATAGGGATAGAGTTGAGATACTCACCACCCCAAAACTGTATTGGGTAATGCCAAATGCCGAAAAGCGATTCAAAGTATTTTGCTTGAGCTCCGCGTATTCCAATTTCCACTTGCTCCAAGGTGGCGATGAAGATGAGCACCATGGAAAGACTGAGCAGAGTAAGAGTCAGTCTCAAGCTTGCAAGGGGCACGAGCCACGGAAAAAGCGCCTTTCGTTTGGCTAAAGTGCTTTGGCCTTTCTTGGTTTTGCTTTCGGTCGACATTTGAAATCAGGGTTTATGGAAACAAACGGAATCGAGGAACTCGGAGAAATTTTCTTTTTCCTTGAGGGCCAAGTTTTTTCCCCCGGTTAGCTTGAAAAACCAAGAACTGTTGTTTCTCTTGAGGATTGCCGCATAAAAAGTCTTGTCGGTAGAAGAAGCTTCGACCAATTGGGCCGCCATACCATCGATCGTAATAGAGCTGACGTATTGTTTCAAACCCACCTCGTCGGTCGATTCAAGGCCAATTTGGCCAAGCCAACGGTTAACGTTGGCGAGAAGTCCGCCAACGTCTCCGGGAAAAGTGGTGACGGAGAAATCAAGCTCGTTTCCTTCCTCATCGCTGACCTTGTAGCTCGCCAACCGCATGGAGGATGCCTGTCCGGGTGCCCAATGGGTAGGAATGGACCATTCAGGGGCAGAAGGAGTGGGTGGTGCGGACGAGGAGGGTGGAGATGCGGGTGGAGCAAGAGCTTTGACGGGTTCCTGACCTGCCCGCAAAACGGTTGACTCTAGAAAAAAACAAAAGTTTTCGAGTTCGTCTTCGATTAGTTTGCTTTGGGCAATGAATGGGAACAACCAAGTTTGCGAATCCTTTCGATGCAAAGCAAGCAGAACTGTTTTGGGGGCTTCGGTGGTTCTTTGTTCCTCCAACCTGATCAACTCAAACTCTCGGTCACCGAGGGACTTTTTTTCAAGAAAGGCGGCAAGTCTTTCCTCGTCGAGCAAGCCGTAACCGATTTCCCGGGCGAACATATTGGCCACCTCGAGGCTCGAAACCGACTCCCTGAAAGGCATGATTCCGATGCGACCTTGTGGACCTTCCTTTGTCTTTACGTGGAAAGAACCAGCCATTGGACCTGCAAGGGCGGGGTTTTCACCCCAATTTTCAGGCAGGACCCAAGTGACGACGGGTCCGGTGTATTCCGATGCAATTACGCTTTTCTTGACTGTTGGTTCATCCGAACAAGAAGAAAGAGAGACGAGGATTGAAATCGTCCCGCAAAAAAAATGAGTCTTCGTCGGAATCAAGGAAGAACGGATCATTGAAAAAAGCGGATGTAGTACAATGGAAGCTAAGAATTACTAGATGTGGGCAACTAAAAAAATATCCTAAGCGAAACTGGAAAAGAGGCAAGATGGCAGAGCGGTTTTCAGGCATTGCATTTGAAGAGGACGACGTCCCCATCGGCAAAAACGTACTCCTTGCCTTCCAGGCGAAGTTTGCCCCCATCGCGTGCCTTTTGCATCGACCCGGCCTCAACAAGATGATCATAAGATACGACTTCTGCCTTGATGAAGGACTTTTCGAAATCAGTATGAATAACCCCGGCGCACTGAGGAGCGGTCATTCCATGGCGGAAAGTCCAAGCTCTGGCTTCTTTTTCTCCCGCAGTCAGGAAACTGGCCAAACCGAGTAAATCGTAGGTGGCATTGATCAACGAGGTGACTCCGGAATCCTGCACGCCCATGGCCTCGAGGTATTCCTTTGCATCTTCCTCGGAAAGTTCGGAAAGCTCTTCCTCCATCTTTGCCGAAATTACACAACAATTTGCGTCCTGCTGGCTGTCCGCCCATTCCTGGAAGGGCTTTAGAAAAGGGTTCGATCCAGAGTCTGCAATTTCTTCTTCCTTGAGGTTGCAGGCATAAAGCATTGGTTTTCCGCTCAGGAGGAAGAATGCTTTCAATCGTTCTTTTTCGTCCTCGTCCATTTCCAATAAATTGGCCGGGGTGCCTTGGTTCAGGTGTGGGACCAAGCGTTCAAGCAGGGAGACGTTGGCGGCGGCGTCCTTGTCGTTGCCTCGGGCTTTCTTGAGGTTTTTTTGGAGCTGACTTGCAACCGATTCCGAATCTGCGAGAACAAGCTCCGTCATGATGATCTCGGCATCTCCGACCGGATCGACCCGTCCCATATTGTGAATGACGTCTTCGTCTTCGAAACAGCGTACGACATGGACGATTGCATCAACCTCTCGGACGTTGGCCAGAAACTTGTTGCCCAAGCCTTCACCCTTACTCGCTCCTTCTACCAGTCCCGCGATGTCTACCATCTCCACTGCTGCAGGAATGATCGTGGAAGTTCCGACTAGTTCAGCCAAAGGCCCCAATCGAGAGTCCGGGACCTGCACGACTCCCACGTTCGGGTCGATCGTACAGAAGGGATAATTCGCCGCTTCTGCCTTGCGCGACTTGGTGAGGGCATTGAACAAGGTGCTTTTGCCTACGTTTGGAAGGCCTACTATTCCTGCTTGTAGCATGATGTATTGGTTTGACTGAAAAGGAGTAAAAATGAATCAAGAAGACGAAATGGTCAAGGATCCTCGCCTTTGCCGCCCATCATTTCTCGTTGACGGAATACCCTTCTTCTTTAACCTGTGTTTTCTTTGTGGCGATAGTAGCTCAGTTGGTTAGAGCACCGGCTTGTGGTGCCGGGGGTCGCCGGTTCGAATCCGGTCTATCGCCCCATATCTTTTTTTATACCCTTTTCTTTTTGATGATTTTGCCGCTCACTACTGGAGCGGAAAAAGGGACGATCACCGAAGCCCTGAACCTTTCTTACGGAGATAATGACAGACAAGCCTTGGACGTCGTCAGTTCGGACACCTGCCGATCCGCACCGGTCGTTCTTTTCTTTCACGGTGGAAGTTGGCGTTGGGGGCAAAAGGACTATCATCGCGAAATAGGCAAGCAGTTTGCCAAGAAAGGCATAGTTTTTTGCACTGCCAATTACCGCTTGTACCCAGAGGTACGGTTTCCGTCCTTTGCCCAAGACGTTGCCCTTGCCGCCTTTTGGGTCAGGAAGAATATCCGAAGCCATGGCGGGGATGGCAAAAATCTGTTCCTCATGGGCCACTCTGCGGGTGCTCACAGTGCCTGTCTGGTCGGACTGGATCCGATTTATTTACGAGCTCACGGGGGTGGTCCGAAATGGTTGAGGGGAGTGATTTCAATGTCCGCCCCCTACGAATTCGACCCCAGCAAGGAGTTTCTTTACCGGGATCTTTTTCCATCCACCCTTGACCGAAATTCCACCATGCCCATGTTTCAGGCCGGACGGAACGAAGCCCCTCCTTTTTTACTCATGCACGGAAGGTTCGATCCTCTCATCAAATACGAATTGTGTGAGAAGTTTTCTGAATCGTTGAAGCAGGCTGGAGGAGTCGTCGAAAGAAAAATCTATGCTTCGCATGGTCATTTTTCTTTAGTTCGAAGAACCAGTTCTTGGCATGTTTGGCCAAAACCTTTGCTTGGCGACGTACTTGGATTCATCGAACGCTTTGGTATTCCCAAACGACCCGAATCCTCCGAATGACGGCAGTTCAAAAAGCCCCAGCGAGCATATCCAGACCTAACCTGTATGCTCCGTTGAGCAAGGATTTCAAGGTTTGATCTCCGTGATTGCCTGTAAGGCTCCTCTGATGATTTCGAGGTGTTCTTTTTCGGGGTCGACGAGCGTTCCCCTGAATGCGCGTTGGATCTGTTCGGGGTTTTCTTCGTTTGTTTGGGAAAATGCCTGCTCGATGATTGCCTGGTCCGATGCCGACATGGATGACCTGATACAGAGGACTTCGGTTGGTACTGTTCCTAGTTCCTGAAAAATTCGTACTTGGGACTTCAGCTTTTCGCTCAATTTTTCGAATTCATGGTATCCTGCGGCGGTGGCTTCCACTTCGCCATTGAGGACTTTTTCAATAATCGTTTCGAATTTGTCTCCATACAAGACTTGAGAGAAAAAATCGGTCAAGGCACGGTCTGACCCAATGAGGTCTCTGCTTTTCAAATCCCCGATTGGAATCAGGCAACCGGGATCACTTTTCCTTTTGGCGAAGGCGATTGCTTTGCCTTTTGCCTCCGATATGTCCGCGTAATTTTTGTCTTTTCTACATATCCAAATGCTCTTGTCGGGATTGTCCCCCGAAAGGCGTACGAGGAAAGCGGATGCAACTTTTTGATCTATAATGGGAACGGCATCCCGAGGGTTGAGGTAGGCGAGATCGATCTTCCCCGTGCGGAGTGATTCGTAAAGCTCGGACGGATCCGGAGCGATCCTTGTTTCGACCGCCCGTTGCAGTTTTACCGAGAGAAGGTTCTCCAGTTCGCTTTTTCGAGGCAAGGTTTTGTCGAGTCGGTCGGTTGATTCGAAGGCCAGGACAACCTTTTGCAAGGAGAGCTCGTTGGAGGGTACCGGACCCTTTTTTTCCTCTTGCTCGGATTCGCATGAGAAAAAAAGAAAAAGGGAGCAAATAAACAAGGGAATGGTCGTTTTATGAATGATGTCTTGTTTTTTCGTCATGATGACTCTTCTGTTCAAAGTTAAATTCTCGGCTGACGCTTGGCATTGAAATATTGGGGCCGAGCCAGGCTGCTGAAACTGGATCGGGTTCAATCAAGACGCCTCTGCCTCTTCCAAAATCTCTCGGAGGATTTCCATAGTCGTACCGGTTGGGGATCCCTGCTTTCTGACCCATTCGAAGCACGCCTCACGGGCTTCGGAGTTTTTCTTTTCATCTTCGGCGATTTCACGAATGAGCGTTTTCGCGAATTCTTTTTTATCCGCCTTGAATGCGGCTCCGTGGGAGAATAGTTCGGCGCAGCTTTCCCTGAAGTTTTGATAAGCAGGCCCAACGACGAGGGGTAGGCCTATGGAGATTGGTTCCATTGGGTTTTGTCCACCATTGTTCGGAGGCAATGTTTTGCCGAGGAAGGCAATATCTCCCGCCCCGATCAATTCCGGTAATTCTCCGGTCGTATCGGCAAGGTAGACAATGGTGCCTTCCTTCGCTTGGGGTGACTCACTTCGCAGGTTGAAAGGCAGACCGGATGCGGACAAGTGTTTTCTTATCTCTTCGCGTCTTTCGGCATGGCGAGGGATGAGCAACAGGCGGGCATCCAAGTTGTTTTTTCTTAGTTCACCGATTGATTCCAAAAGAGTTTCCTCTTCGCCCGGCCAAGTTGAAATCCCTACGAGTACGAAAGATTTTCCGGAGAATCCGAACTCGGATTTGAGTTTTTGTTTGGTTTTCTTCGACGGGGGGGATTTGGATGCGGAATCGACTTTGAGGTTTCCGGTAACCTTTACTTGCCCGGAATCAAGCCCCAAACTGAGCCATCGATCGTGTTGTTTCTCCGATGATGCCAGAATACGCATTTTCGGCGGCAGTAAAACACCGTGCAGGAAGCGGAAGAACTGGAGGCGCCTGAAGGAACGATCGGAAAGGCGGGCGTTTACGATGACAAAAGGAACCTTGTGTTTTTCAGCCTGATGCATGTGCTCCGGCCATAGTTCGCTGTCCACGGTTATGGTCAGATCCGGTTGGATGCGCGACCAGGCAAGCCTTGCAAAAGGAAGCCAATCAAGAGGGAAGGGGCCTTGAGCAAGAAGCTTGGAACCGTACTTTTCTTCTGCAATGGCCAAGCCGGTACTCGTGGTTCCGCTGAGTACGACCTCGATATCCGGATCAGCCAAAAGGGCTTCCAAAAGTTTTCCAATGGATGATAACTCTCCCACGCTAACGGCCTGAATCCAAATTCTTCGGCAACCTGTTTTCTTGCGTGGTAGTTTGGGCCAAAGTCCTAACCTGAACCTCATTTTTCGGGCGTATCCGCCTCTTTTGATCATCCGCCGCAAATAGTAGGGCGAACAGAGCAGACTCAATAAAGGATAGAGTAAGCGGTATAACCAAATCACGACGAAACAATGACTGGGTTGAGCTTTACCGTTGCAAAATCAGCTCTGCTTTGGGAATGATTCACATTTTCACTTATGGATAATCCTGACCGAATCGCGAAACTTTTCTCGGATTGCAAAGATAATGGGCGAGCTGCCTTTGTCGGATACGTGTGCGCATGCGACCCAGATTTCAACACGTCCCTGGAGATTAGTCGATCCTTGATCGACAACGGAGTGGACTTGCTCGAGCTTGGGGTTCCTTTTTCGGATCCGCTTGCCGATGGCTTGACCAATCAATTGGCCGCCCAACGGGCCTTGGAATCGGGCTCGAACCAAAGCGACGTCTTTCGGTTGGTCGAGGAAATCAGGAAGCATTCCGACGTGCCCATTGTTTTTTACACCTATTACAACCTGATTTTTTCCCAAGGCATCGAAGAGTACGTGACTCGCTCCCGGGAGGTCGGTGTCGACGGTTTGCTCACTTTGGATCTTCCGCCCGAGGAAGCGACCGAGTTGATTGAAGCTTCGAGAAGTCAGGGGATGAAGAACGTCTTCATCATCGCGCCCACCACGCCCGAAGACAGGATTCCTTACATTGTCGAGCAAGCGTCGGGCTTTTTATATTATGTTTCTCGCGAAGGCGTAACCGGGGAGAGAAAAGATTTGGCGGGAGACTTGAGCGAGAGGGTGGAGACGATCCGAAAGTATACCGCATTACCAATTGTCGTGGGTTTTGGCATTTCCACACCCTCGCAAGTCCGTTCCGTGGGTCAAGTGGCAGACGGGGTGGTTGTCGGTAGTGCTTTGGTCAACTGTATCTCGGGAAACCTGCCCGATCCGGCTTCCATTCCGGGGGTAATTGGAGAACGGGCGGCCGAACTGGTTTGCGGTTTGACTGCGGGTTAATCGTTTTGTGACCATGGGGTGTTCGTGATGGGAGAGTGTCTTTACTTTCTCGCAGGGGTTACTTCATCCGGGAAATCCGCCTTGGCCATGAGTTGGGCGGCGAGTCAGAATGCGGAAATTCTATCTTGCGATTCGATCGCTCTTTATCGGGGAATGGACTTGGGGGCGGCCAAGCCCTCGGCTGAAGACAGAAAGAGGATTCCGCACCATGGCCTTGACTTGGCCGAGGTGACCGAGGGTTTCGACGTTTCCAGATACGAGCGTTATGCTCAACGAGTGGTGTCCGAAGTGGCCTCCAAGGGGAAAAATTTGCTTGTGGTCGGCGGAAGCGGTTTTTATCTGCAGTCATTTTTCGAGCCTATTGTGGACGAGGTTGTGGTGACGGATGAAATTCGGGAGCAGGTTGAGAACCTCTACGAAAGCGAGGGTATTGAGGGATTGCTCGACCATCTCGGGAAATTAAACGAAGGCGAAACTCTTGGATTGGACGAATTGAATCCGCGTCGACTTCTCCGGGCCCTCGAACGATGTCTTGGCTCGGGCTTGAAACTATCCCAATTACGGGAACGGTTCGAGTCGATGCCCGTCCCTTATGCCTCCTTCGCCAAACAATGTCTTTGGTTGGACCGCGAGAACGAGGATTTGGAAGCAAGAATTGAATCCCGTACCGTAAAAATGATCGAAATGGGTCTCGTCGAGGAGACTGAAACCCTTCTTGAGCGGGGTTTTTTAGCGAATCCTGCGGCTTGCTCCTCGGTTGGTTATCGTGAAGTTTGTTCCTATCTGCGTAATGAAATTACACGGGATGAATTGATTCCTGCCATCTGCACCTCCACGCGCAAGCTTGTCTCCAAGCAGAGAAAATGGTTCCGCAAGCGATTCCCATCGTCCTCACGGAATCTTATACTTCCAAGCGAGGAACCACGATCGGACGAGTTGAACTGGAGCTCAGGCACTTGACCGCCTCCGTACTATTTGCCTAAATTCGTTGCTGACTCCACCATCGTACGCCGTTTTACTTTTAGACATGCAGCCCCTTCGAAAAATAAGCATACTGGCCAATGGCTCCAAGCTTGGTGCGGAACAGGCGGCTGAACGCTTACGGAAATTGGCAGCAGATCATGGAGTGGAAGCTGTTTCAACCGTTGATTTTCCTGCCCCCAAAGGCTTTATCGAGGGTTCCGATGCTTGTTTTGTCGTCGGAGGGGACGGCACTTTGCTCAACGTCATGGAAGAGGCCGTCCATCACGACGTACCGGTGGCCGGAATCAGGCATGGCCAACTCGGTTTTCTGGCGACTTTTTCACCCGAGGACATGGAAGCCAAAATCCCCGCTCTTTTTCAGGGTGAATACCGGATCAGCAGGCGTAGCATGTTGAGATACCGAGACGAAAGCGGTTTTTCCAGGTGTGCATTAAACGACCTTGTAGTCAAGAGTGGTACGAACGGGAAATTGGGTCGATTCTCTGTTTCCGAGGGACCGGAAAGGGTTGCCGAATACGCCTGTGACGGGATTGTTTTTTCGACGCCGACCGGTTCGACTGCCTACAACTTGGCGGCGGGCGGTCCGATTGCCCATCCGGAAGCTCAAGTTCTATTGATGACCCCGATCTCCGCTCATACCCTTACGAGCCGCAGCGTTGTTTTTCCTTCCGGGGTTTCCCTTTCCATTCAATCGGAGCGCAACCCGGACGCCCCCTTGGTTTCCGCAGATGGTCAACCAGCCTTCGAGATACCCGCGACGTTCCCGATCGAAGTTACCGTTGCCGATGAAACCTTCCCCCTGCTGGAAGAAAAGAACCACTCGCATTTTCATGTTTTGCGGAGCAAGTTGAAATGGGGATGATTTACCTCCGCATGAACGGCTGATCTTTTGTTATGCTTTCTTCGGGTACTCGCATCGGAACAACAAGAATTCTTTCTTGGCTGGGTGAGGGTTCGACCGGGCAAAGTTACCAATGCGAATCTACCGAAGGCGACCACAAGGGAAATTTACTTTACGTCAAACTCATCCATCGGGAAGTTTCCGAGAGGGGTGGGTTCGAGGATTATTTCCATCAGGAATGCCAAACCCTAGAGCAACTGGAGGGACCCGGAATTTGGCCGATCAAAGAATTCGGCGTGATGAAATGGAAGCATTGGATTGGCTATGAATGGCTCGAGGGTGAGAGTCTTCCAGCTAGAGAAGAGGAAGAAAGTGGTCTCGTTATCCGTTCTTTTTCCGAGCTCATGGAATACGAACCGGAGAGCCTCACCCCGCATCTGTTGCTCGATTTCATGATATGCTTGCATCGCGGTTTTTACCGCATTCACCAGTCCGGTATTGCTCATGGCAACCTGAAACCAAGCAATGTGCTGGTAAGGAAGAACGAAAAGGGCGGGGGGGAAGCATGGGTAACGGAAACGGGTCTTTTCCGCATGGGCAAGTTTCGAGCCGTGGGCACGGAAGAGTCTTCGGGAAACGAGGTCTCTTCCCTCAACCAAGACGGTCGGGATTCTCTTCAGGAAGCGGACAGGTTCCGTCCTCCCGATTTGGATGATCCGGACGTCCCCGATGAAAGTTGGGATATTTTTGCATTGGGTCGGGTTGCTCTTTGGGCGATCGAGCGAGCAGGTGGAAAAGCTCCACAATGGGATCAGTGGACTTCGTGGGCCGAACAGGCTCAAACAGGAGGTTCTCAGACCGTTTTCCCATCCGTCGCCCACTCGATGCAAGCCCTGCCGGGGATCACTGAAATCTCCGAATACGGAATCAAAGTCGAAGACTTGAGCGGCGAGAATAAAGTGGATCTCGACGCGTTGCGGGAGAAGCGTGAACAAGAGTGGGCCTTTGCAGAAAAGCTTAGCTCGCTGCGTTTCCGCAGGAATATGACTGGTTTCCTCGGGGCTTTGTTTGCCTTGGCGTTTGTTTTTTCATGCGTGTATCTGTATTTTTTGCCCACTCCCTGGACTGAATATTCCTTGGAACATAACTCTGACAGTTACCAAATGGGGGCTGGTGTTTTCGGTGGCCAGGCCTGGGGAATCGTGCCTGCTGACTATGATCCCGAAGGAAATGGAGGACAAGATATCGTCGGTACTTGGACCAAAGAGGAAGGCCTCTTCAAGATGAGCTTTAAAAAGTTTAAGAAAACAAATGACAAAGAGAGTGGAAAGAAGCGGTGGCAATTCATAGGAAAAGGCAAAACCTCTCCTGAAGATTACCATATCTGGCATGATTACCTCGAATTTGACCGTTCAAAAGAGGCTCTGCTACTGGTGAAACGGGTGCAAGCTGATGGAACGGTTCGGGTGCCTGCCCGCATCGGAGATAACCCCCCCAGTCTTTACCCCGAACCGCGCTTGCGGAATTACACCGTGAGGTATCGTCCTAATCCGAATGAGGAGAGTAGGGTGAAAACTCTGCTCTACAAAGCCGACAGTGCAAAAGAGGCTAAGAAAGCGTTTCACGAGGAATACCCCGAGCAAAAAAAACAGGACTTTCCAGTCGTTCGCAAGGAGATCGTAAAAGCCGAGCTGCCGTTCTTGAATAGTGATCAAAGTACCTGGAGTTGGACCTTTTTCTTCGGGGCTGGTTTTTTGCTGGCCTGTTGGATTTATAATCGCGAGGTCGGAAAACTTGAAGCCGAGCAGGCGGAAAATATTGAGTAATTTGTTCCTCTTTTATAACAATCACAGGGAAATGCTCGCTGAGGTTAAGATTTTACGTTTGTTCGCCATCCCCATTTTGTTGGTTTTTGCTTCTTGTGGCATGGAGGATCCCCAAGGTTCCTACAAGGGCTACGTGAAAGATTGGGTATATGAGGTTTTCGACGGAACCCTGACTTCGGAAGGGCAGGACAATCAATTGCGGATCGTGCTCAAAAACACGCCCGACGGGATGTTTACCGAGATTGTTTTTCGCCAACCAGGAAAGCAAGAGGTCGTTCGCTCCGGTACTTGGAGCGTTGGGGACGGGAAGCGGGTGCTCAGCTTTCCCGAAGGAGACGTTCGCGAGTATTATCTGATCAAGCGGGGAGCTCGCTTTGCCTTTCAAAGCAAGCAGGGCATTCGCAATGACGACGGTTCCCCTGTTTTGCTGATGAGAAACGAAGGCCTCTCTCGTAAAGAATCCTACTCGTTTTCCCTCAACTTCATTGACGATGAAGAGGTGCGCGTTAAGGGAGGAGGGATTACGAGTGACCTGAAAGGGGAATGGAAATGGGCTTCCGACCGAGTGGTCGTGGTCGTGGAATTACCTCCCGAGGAAGGGGTCTCGGAGGAAGGCGAATCCTTAGAGAGCTATAAATACTTTCTTCGTTGGGCACCGGATGGATCCGGAGAGCTCGAATTGGAGAAAATGGTGGTGCTGCGTCCGTTCATTAAAAAAGACGGTTCCAAAAGACAGAGTTGGATGAGTTCACTGATCTTCCCCGATCCTCCCAAGTTGGAGCCCAATTGATTCTTTGTTCATCCCTTTTCAAAGGTTTGACGTTCTGATCCCAACGTTCATGATAATCCCCTTTTTCATTTAACTATTCTCATGATAACCGCCCTCCAAAACCTAATTTCCAGAAGGGGAAAATTTATTTTCATTCCCCTTCTCCTTGTGATCGTCGTTTCTTTTGTCCTTTATCTATCTCAGGGATCCTCGATTTTTGACTTCCTTCCCGATGGTCAGAGGGAAAAAATGGAATTCTTCGGTCATGACTTAAACGACAATGCCCAAATGAGTTCGCTGAATGCTCAAAACAGAGTGGCCGCTGTCTTTGGTTCTTCCATCGGCCCGGTTGGTGAAGTCATGGACAAAGCGGACGCAGACTTTCTTGGGATGATGAACATGGAATTGCAACGGGCCTTTTCATCGAATTCCCAAGACGTCGATCGCAGTCAATTGCAGTATCTTTTTCAGGCTATTCAATCTTGGCCCTACCAACCCAAGCGTCTCAAAGTTCGACGTATCGCCATGTCCGGTCTGTTCGACGCGGAATTTTCAAGGGCTTCCGTTGAGGCTAAATTGGCTTTGGACGCCCAAGCGGAAGCTTGGAATTTACTGCCTCTCAATCACAATATTAAAGAAGCCAACAAATATTTCAGTCAATGGCTGATGTCAATCGATCCAGTCTTGGGGATTGACGCCAACCGCAGCGCGGTTTTCGAAAGCGTTGCGAAAAACCGTAACTTCGACCCTCGCGGAATTGAAAGTATTCTTTATTCTCATTTTAGAGCTCACTTGGTCGAAGACATTTATACCGAAGGTGGTTTCGTTTTGGACGAGGAAGCCGAGATTGATTTGCGTATCAATGATTTTGCATGGGATGCGGAAGCTCTTTCGCTTAGCCTTGACGATCTTGAGGCGACTGATCCTCATCTTGTCACCCTTTCGATGTCCGCTCTTCCCAAAGCCGGGGAAAGCATCGAAATTACCTACGGCGACAAGAAGAGAAAGTTCGTTTTCATTACGGGTCAAGGGGACGCAAATTCAAGCGACGTGCAGGTATCTCTTGGTCAGGACATGGCGGTTTTTTCGGCGAACTTGTCCGAATCAATGAAAGAGCAAGACTTTGGTTTTTCAGTCACCCCGTTGGCTTCGGGTTCCCTTGCCCTCTCTCCTGACTCACTCCGTTTGCCCATGTCTTTTCCCGTCTTTTCGTCCTCTTCGACAGTTATGTCTTTTTCGGATGAAGTCACCGCTCCTCTTGCTGCATTTCATGAAGAGCGCAAGTCCGACGAGGTCTTTGCTGAACCGGCCCGTACTTTTGCCACCGCCATGACTTTCCGTTCACGTGATTTTCTATCCGTTCCGTCCGAGCCCGAGGAAGCCCGCCTTCGATCTTATTTCGAGCGAAACAAAGAGAGTTTTGCCCCACCTCCGCCGCCACCCCCGCCTCCTCCTGCACCCGACTCAAATGCATCCGCAGGTGAGCAAGGTCCGGTTGGCGAAGGTGAACCCGAAGCGGTTGCAGACCAAAAAATCGAATCCTTGGCCCTTTTGGCGGAATCCAACGCAAGCGAAGAGATTGCAGAAGTCACCTTCGCGGACGTCCGGGAGGAAGTTCGCCAGCGCATCATAGACGGAGACAGAATCGATGCCGAAAGAGATGCCGAGGATTTGGCCAAAGAAGCGGCCTCGAGGTTTTTGCTCGAGCTTCATCAACTCAGTGACGACCTGAAGAGGAAGTACGCCTCCTCTTACGAGCAACTTCGCCAATCTCCCGAGTTGCAGAGTTTGCTCGATGAAAACAACGTTGCTCAGGGGAAAATCGACTTTTCCGAACAGGACATGGAAGTTCGTGGAGGAATTCTCGGCTTGGAAAGAAGAGAGAGCGAGAAGAGAGTCAACCGGGCGCCCCTTCAAGAAGTTGCTTCTTTGAGCAAAAGCTCCTTCTTCACCCGTTCGATTCGTAAATCCCGCGACGGTTACGTTATCTTTGTTTTGGACAAGAAGACCGAAGAAGGCCCCGGCTCGTTTTCATCCACTTCTTTTTCCCTTCTGTATCGCGAATACGCCGCTCAACTGAAGGCCGATGCATTGGCCGCGTTGGCGGATCGTACCTTGGCCTCCCTGCAAGGCGATTCCAACTCTTCGGTTCCTTCCGTCGGGCTCAAGGTCCAAGTCAGTAAGAAGGATTCCCGTTTGCTGCGCGGTTATTACGACGGTCTCGATGGACAAGTGGGTTCGCAGTTGGATAAGCTGGAAAAAGAACGGGACCTCATTACCTCCGCGGAAAGAGATTCGAACGCAACGGCTGCTCAACTTGCGAGAAAAGAAGTCATAGACGCAGAGATCGAGGTCATCCGGGCTCGCCAAGCCGCTTTGGACAAGGAGAGCGCCCTCGGGCAGAAATTGGCGGATGCCTGCCAGGATTTGAAACCGGACGGCTCATGGTCTGAACTCGAAAGGACGGAAGACTCGGTCGTGTTCGTCTGTCTGAAGGCCGCATACTTTCTCAAGAAGGCAACGATGGAAGCATCTGAAATCGAGGCCAGGGTGGAAGATTTGCAGTTTGCCCGAGCCGAGAAGGGCCGGGACTTTGTTCTCAGGGATCTGCTTTCTCGGGAATCGGCCAAAAACGACTAGGTCGGATTATCCTTCCAGCCTGCTCCATCCCAAGAAAAACTCCAGGTTTCCGTCGGCTCCGCGTGGGCTTGATTCGGTTTCAGCGAATAACTCCGAACCCGCGAGCTCGCTTTGGGCGAAAACTTTGATTTCTCGAAGCGTTCTTTGTTGGATTTGAGGATCACTGATGACACCGCGTCCCTGGTCCGCCTCCTTTCTTGCGCATTCGAATTGCGGTTTGACCAAGGCGATCATTTTTCCCGCCTCTTGAACGAAAGACCAAGCCTGGGGCAATACTTTGCGTAAAGAAATGAATGACAAGTCCATCACGACCAGATCGAAGAATGGTTGGTCGAGTGATTGTGCAGTCAAATGACGCAAATTCGTTTTCTCATGGTTCGTGACCCGTGGGTCGGTACGAAGTTTGTAATGGAGTTGCCCATGACCTACGTCTACGCAAGTGGCAGAAACCGCTCCTTCCTGGAGAAGGCAATCGGTGAAGCCACCGGTTGACGCGCCAAGATCAAGGATGGCGAGCCCCTTGGCTGGGGTTTTCGTCTCCTTGAGGAAGTTTTGCATTTTCAGTCCTCCTCTCCCGACGAACGGTTGAGCTTGCTCTAACGAAAGAACCGAGTCCGCAGGAAGAAGTCTGCTGGATTTATCAATTCGTTCGGTTCCCATTCTCACCTTGCCGGCGAGGATGTAAGCTTGGGCTTGCGTTCTGCTTTCGCACAAGCCCGAGGATACCACCAATTCATCGGCCCGCTTTCTTCCCACTTTCTTCATCATTTCGAAGCTCAACCGATAATTTACTCAAGGGCAATTCCCGATTGTTGGAGAACCGATTCAATGCTTTTCCGTAAAAAAATAAAAAAAGCCTTGACCACGGTGGGGAGAAATGTCAAAAAGTGGGTCATAATGCAAAAGTGTGGTTAGAATGTCATTAGGTTATGGAAGAGCGCGCATTAACCTATTTCGTGGGAGAATTTACCCATTCCTTGGACACCAAGGGCAGGGTGACCATACCCTCGAAGTGGCGGATTCCAGGAGGCGACAACACTTATTTGGCTCTCCCGAACCAAGATGGTTACATAACGGTTTATCCGCCCAAGATGGTTGCTCGGTTGGAGGAAAACATGGGGGAGGCGAAATTGAGTGACGTTCGCCGCCGAGCTTTGTCCATGGAGCTCTTTTCTCGGGCTGACTCGTTTGGGTGCGATAAGCAGGGGAGGATTAATTTGAGTGAGGATCTTTTGAGTCACGCCGGAATAAAAGGGAAGGCGGTCTTGGCGGGGAACTTTACGGATTTTTCGATTTGGTCCGAGGATCGGTACAAGAAAAGGAAGAAATCGAATGAGCCGGTTAATATTTTCGATGCGATGAGGGAGTTGGGGCTATGATTCTTAAGTGTGTGGATTGGGCGACTTTTAGGGTGGTCGTCCAGCGAAAGGGAACATGCTTTATGAACGCCCCTCTCTCTCTCGTTTCGTTTGGGGTAGGTTTATGGGAAAAAAGGGGTAAAAATGTATTGTGGGTCTGTTGAGTTCGTCTGTTTGCCTTCCATGGTAGGGCATGTGCCAGTTTTGCTTGAAGAATGCATGGATCATCTTGATCCGGGAAAAGGTGGCCGTTATGCCGACCTGACGTTTGGTGGGGGAGGTCACAGTCGAGCGATCCTTGAGGCCAATGAGTCGAATAGTTTGGTTGCTTTCGACTGCGATCCTGATGCCCAAGCCCGAGCCGGTGAGATTTCTGAATCGTTCGGTGATCGTTTTCGCTTCAACGATTTGAGTTTTCGGGAAATGGACAAAGTTTCGTCCCCCGACGAATTCGACGGAGTGTTGATGGACTTGGGGATTTCTTCTTTTCAGTTGACGGAGCCAAGCAAGGGTTTCTCCTTTCGCCTGGATGCTCCGATTGACATGCGCCTGGATCCACGAGTTGGGCAAAGCGCTGCTGACTTTTTGGAAACTGCCTCGAGGGAAAGTCTTGTGCGAGCCGTACGTGAATACGGCGAGGAGCGTCGGTGGAATCGTGTGGTCAATTCAATTCTCGACGCTCGTGGCACGGGTGACTTGCTCCGTACGATGAGTGCGGCTGAAGTCGTCTCGAAAGCGGTCGGTGGGAGTAAATCCAGGCAGCGTATTCATCCGGCAACCAAAACCTTTCAGGGCATAAGAATCGCAATCAACGGGGAACTCGAATCGCTTGCCCTTACTTTGCCCAAAGCCTTCAGGGCTCTCAAAGTTGGCGGAACCTTGGCCGTAATTTCGTTTCACTCACTTGAAGATCGTATGGTGAAGCGCTTCATGAGGAAAATGGCGGGCCGCCCTGAGCATCGGGCTGATTCGAGGTATCAGCAGGACCGGGAAGCTTATGCTGAGCTTTTCCAATCCAAGGCAATTTTTCCGGCCAAAGCCGAAGTGGAGCGAAACCCGAAGAGTCGATCCGCTCGTTTGCGTGTTCTTCGTAAGTTGAGGCAGCCGAATTTGTGATGGCCAAAAAGAAAAAGACCAATCGCTTTGCTTTGTTTCTCACCTTGTCCTGTGCATTGGTATTCGGAATTGGGGCTATTGGGATCGTTTGGATGAGGATGGAGATTTCCAAAGTTGCAAAACACTGTAGAGAGCTGGAAGACCGCCGGGAAATCGTGTCTCGTGAGGTTCAGGATTTAAGGGGTGAAAAATCCCGTTCTCTTCGTCCGTCGACTTTGGCCGCAATGGTCTCGGGTCGATTGTTCATGCCCACTGCCCGTCAAACAATGCATGTATCTGAGGCGGATATGCAACGAAGGCTTGGAAGCCGTAGAGTAGTTGGTGCTAATACCCCCTTGGGGACGCAAGGAGAGTTTGCCGGAACCCGGTAGGATGAAAAGTCTCTTTATTTCCCCTTTTCGTTTTTACCTAACCTTTTTTGCCGTATTCTTCGCCTTCTGCTCCTTGGGAGGAAGGCTTGTTTATCTTCAGGTTATCAAGGGCGAAGACTATACGCAGCTTGCCAACCAGGCCCGTAAAAACTTTATCGAAATCAAAGCCCGAAGAGGGGATATCGTCGATTCCAAGGGAAATTTGCTGGCAACGACGAGGTCCGTCGTCGAAGTGGGCATGGATCCTCATTCGGTGGATGAAAAGGATTGGGACAAATTCGACGAATTGGCAGTGCTTCTTGGCGTTCCCCCCTTGGAGATACAAACGGCGGCTAAGAATTTAATTCGTCGTAGTGGTTCGGATGAGCAGGGATTCAAGAAAGTCAGGTGGGTAAAGCTGAAAGACGAAGTCGAACAAGACGTTTATCGTGAAATCCGAAAGCTCGAGATCAAGGGAGTTTATGGAAACCTAAAGCATTCACGGCTTTATCCGAATAAAAAATTGGCCTCTCACCTACTTGGTTTCGTAAACAAGGAAGGGGTGGCGGCCATGGGTACAGAAAGCCATGCGGACTATTATCTCAAAGGCCAAGACGGGTGGCGGGTGAGCGAGAAAGACGGTGAGAGGCGTGAAATGCCTCAACACAGATCATTTGAGGTTAAAGCGCGGAACGGGTTGAATGTTGAGCTGAGCTTGGATCGTATGATTCAGGACATGGTTGAAAGCGAGCTCCACTCAATTGTCGAAGAGTACCAACCTATAAGCGCGACTATCATCGTGAGTGATCCCAAGACCGGTTACGTTTTGGCGATCGGGAATGCACCGGACTTCGATCCTAACAAATTCAATATAGCCGATCACAGTCAGCAACGAAACCGGGCCTTGGCCGACGTGTACGAACCCGGTTCGACTTTCAAAATCGTAGCCGTTTGCGGCGCTATGAACGAAGGTTTGGTCGGCCCGGATGATTTGATCGATTGTTCGATCGCTACGATGCAGAGGGGGTCCAGGCGCATGAGGTTGCCCAGCGATCATCTCCCGTTGGGAAAAATATCAGTGAGCAAAGTGGTCCAAAAATCAAGCAATCGAGGAGCCGCTCAATTGGGTATAATGCTCGGTTCTCAAAGACTGTACGATTATTGCCGGTCCTTTGGGTTTGGGCAAAAAACTCACTTTGGAATAGGGGGCGAAAGCAGAGGCGTATTGCATCACCCGAAAAGATGGGACGGTTTGACGATCACCAGATTGCCAATGGGGCATGCAGTTAGTTCCACGGCCATGCAAGTTCACTCCTCGATGGGTGCGGTTGCAAACGGGGGCATCTTGATGAAACCTCAATTCATGCATCGGATTTTCGATGATCAAGGAAAGACCGTGGTTTCCTTCAACCCCAAACCCGTCCGAAGGGTTGTGAGTTCTTCGGTCACGGAATCGGTTACCAAGATGTTGGTTAGTGTCGTGTCGGCGGAAGGAACGGCCAAGCAGGCCCGAATCGAAGGTTTTGACGTGGCCGGCAAAACGGGAACGACGAAGAAACTGATCGAGGGACAATACTCGAACCGTCATCACGTAGCATCATTCGTTGGTTATTTTCCAGCGGAAGACCCCAAGGTCGTCATCACGGTTGTTGTCGACGAACCAAAGATGAAGCCCGGACTTTCGGGTTATGGTGGAGTGGTCGCAGCCCCCTCTTTTAAGCGAGTGGCCAAGGGTATAATCGCTTACCTCGGGATGAAGCCAAAACCCAGAGACGGAATAACCTTAGCTCGAGGAACCGGGCCCAACCGTTCCGCACTGTAAAAATTTGCCCACTAACATGAAGACCAAAAAACAAAATAAGGAAAGCATGGAGCGCATCCATGAAAGACTCCTCGGTACGATCAAATTGAGAGACTTGATGGAAAGAGAGTCAGCGAACGTTCAAGGAGACGGACATGCAAAGGTAAGCGGATTGGTTACGGATAGCCGGAGGGTTACGCCCAATTCCGCATTCTTTGCCTTGCCTGGTCTTCGAACCGATGGAAACGACCATTTGCAAGAAGCTATTGATCGCGGGGCAAAAGTGATCGTAAGCGAATCCGAACAGCTTGATTTGCCTCTTGGTGTCACGAGCGTGAAAGTCGCCGATTCCAGGTTGGCATTGGCTCATTTCGCCAAACGATATCATGGAGCGCCGGATTCTTCTTTGCGGGTTGTCGGGGTGACTGGAACGAATGGGAAGACAACCGTCAGTTCCCTTGTTCGTCACCTGTTGGAAAGACCGGGGAAACCCGTCGGGTTGATCGGTACGGTTCGTTATCATTTGGGTGACCGTGAAGTTCCCTCCTTCAAGACCACCCCTGAATCCGCTGACTTATATGCCTTGTTGAGAAGCATGCTCGTCGCGGGTTGCTCGGAAGCGGTCATGGAGGTGAGTTCTCACGGGATCCATCAGTCGCGGGTTTCCTCTCTTCAACTCGAGGTTGCGGTTTTCCTCAACCTCACCCGTGATCATTTGGATTATCATGAAAACATGGAGAGCTATTTTCGTGAAAAAAGAAAGATCTTCAATGGAGACAACGGAAGTTTGCCCAAAGTGGCCGTCATCAACGGAGACTGTCCTTATGGGAGACGGTTGATTGAAGAACTTCCACCTCACGTGCAAGTTTTGTCATTTGGGTTGGAAGAAAACAATATTTTCCGGGCAAGAAACCTGAACCTTCAATCGAACGGTTCCGAGTTCCTGCTCGAAGGACCTTTTGGAACGATGATGGTGACGAGTCCGTTGATTGGCAGGTACAACGTGATGAACGTTCTTTCGTCTTTGGCCATCCTGCATGCCTTGGGACACTCGGTGAGCGATGCAGTTCGAAAAGTCGGGGCATTCGAAGGGGTGGACGGAAGAATGGAGTCCGTGGAAAAAGGGCAAAACTACAAAGTCGTGGTTGACTATGCTCACACTCCCGACGCATTGCGCAACGCATTGGGGATGCTCAAAGAATGCACCGAAGGGAACTTGCACTTGGTATTTGGATGTGGTGGAGACAGGGACAAAGGAAAACGCCTTGAGATGACCCGGGTCGCCTGTGCCGGAGCGGACCGAGTCTGGGCTACGGCCGACAACCCCAGGACGGAATCTCAGGGGAACATCTTCAAGGACATGCGCAAAGGATTGGCCAAAGGCGCGAAGGTTTCCTTTGTCGAAGATCGAAGAAGGGCGATCAGCCTCGCCTTGGATGCAGCCAAGGAGAAGGATACCGTTTTAATAGCCGGGAAAGGTCACGAGACTTTTCAGGAGGTTCAGTACACCGCCATTCCATTCGACGATCGTTTGGTGGCGGGCGAATTGCTGAGTGCGAAATTACTTTCCGTATAGTGCCGGATTTTGATTCAGATTCTTTGGCCGAATGGTCGGAAGGCGCTTGGAAAAGTAAACCAAGTGATTTGATTTCGGGGTTTTCAATTGATAGCCGGGCGATATCGCAAGGAGACATGTTCGTAGCCATCGAAGCGGAGCGAGATGGGCATGACTTTTTATCCAGTGCCGCCGAAAACGGTGCCCGGGCGGCACTCGTAAAAAAAGTCGATCTTACAGTCCCGATTCCTCAATTGGTCGTGGACGATACTTTGTCGGCCTTTCATCGAATTGCCCGGGGTCACCGAAATAATTTCAACGGCTCGGTCGTGGGAATAACGGGGAGTTGTGGAAAAACGTCCACCAAAGATACCCTTGGTTTGCTTATGGGCAAAGACCGTACGCTTGCCACCGAGGGTAACCTCAACAATCACCTTGGGGTGCCTCTGACGGTGTTGCGCATGAACGACGACACCCACAAATTTGCAGTCGTGGAGGCCGGCATTAACGAAATCGGTGAAATGAGTATGTTGGCCCGTACGATATCACCGGATTTTGTCATCGTGACTTTGGTTGGCCATTCTCATCTTGAAGGTCTCGGGAACGTGGAGACCGTCGCCCATGAAAAGGCCATGCTTTTTGAAGACTCGGATTCGGATCCATTGGTTCTGTTTCCCGAAGACTGTTTGTCCTACGAGATTTTCTCGAAAAAAAGGCAAACCGGAAAAAACCACCTTGTCCTGAAGGAAGGGAAGCCCCCGCGTGAACCGCGGAGGAACGAAGCTTTTTACTCCATTTGGACTGAAACAAACAAGAACGGAGGCTCGTGGATGCTAGGGCTTTGGCGCCACGGGTCTCCGTTTCTTTCTCTACCCTTGCCCGCAGTTTCGGCGGGCATGGCGAGAAACGTCGCGTTGGCCGTATTGGCCGCCTTCGAGCTGGGTGTTTCAGTCCAAGAAATTTCCGAACGCCTACCCCAATATCGCCCTTCGGCTTTGAGAGGCAGACGCCTCCAAGGCCGGGGGCGAACCTATTTCTTGGATTGTTACAATGCCAATCCATCTTCCATGAAAGATTCGATCGAATTTTTCTCCAGTCAATGCGCCGACGTCCCCAAGCTTTTCGTTTTGGGAGGAATGGAGGAATTGGGTGAAGATGGCCCGAGACTCCATGACGAAGTTGCCCGCAACATTTTGGTCGAGCAAAGGGACCGCATCGTTCTGATCGGAGAAAAAGCCTCTTGGATGGCCGAAGGGCTTTTGGCCGCCGGGGCAGGGGATGACCAAGTCATGGTGTTTGACCAAGCCGACGACGCGATTTCTTTGGTCGAAGATTTTGCCGGTGCAGTCTTGTTCAAAGGGAGTCGCCTTAACCAATTGGAGCGTCTTTTACCCACCTGGGCAGTGGATGAAACGGAGATGGGGGATGACGTTGAATGCTGAGCTATTTACAATTCGCAGAAGATTGGTTTGGCCCGCTCAGGCTTTTCCAATTCATCTCGGTGCGTGCGATATTCGCTGGAGTAACAGCACTGTTTTTGGGTTTCATTTTTGGGCCACGGCTTATTCGCGGACTTCAATCTTTTGGTGCGAGACAGGCCTTTCGGGAAAAAGAGGAAGTGGGCAAACTGGCCGAATTGCACGAAGGCAAAGCAAAGACGCCGACCATGGGAGGACTGCTTATCTTCGGAACGGTTTTGTTGTCGTCTCTCTTATGGGCGGAACCGAACATTTACGTCGTCACCGCCATGGTGACCTACTCGCTTCTGACTTTGGTTGGCTTTGCCGACGACTACCTGAAAATTTCCAAAAAGAACAGCAAAGGATTACCCGGGCGGTTCAAATTGCTGGGTCAACTTTTGACCACCGTCGTAGTGTTGTTTCTTTTGCTTGGTCCCCTCACCGATCTTCTTACGGGAGTGCAGGGGAAAGCCGTGGGCAGTTCATCGAAGATGTTGGAGTTATGGGTTCCGTTTTACAAAGACGTCGTACTGCAGGGGATGAACGTCGCTCTGGTCTTTTTCTTGTTCATGCTGACCCTCTGCGGTTCGAGCAACGCAATCAACCTTACGGACGGACTGGACGGATTGGCCATCGGTTGCACGGTGACCGTCGCTCTTACTTACGGGATCATGGCCTACGCTTCGGGCAATTATCTGATATCGGATTACCTCATGATAAGCTTCGTTCCGGGGACGGGAGAATTGGCCGTAGTTTGCGCCGCTTTGCTCGGAGGGAGTCTATCCTTTCTTTGGTACAACGCTCATCCCGCAGAAGTCTTCATGGGGGATACCGGATCTTTGGCGATCGGAGGATTGGTCGGGGTTATCGCTCTGATGATACACCAACCGCTTACTCTGGTCATCGTCGGAGGGATCTTCGTGATGGAAGCCGGGTCGGTCATCCTGCAGGTGGCTTCCTTCAAGAGTCGAGGAAAAAGAATTTTTCTGATGTCGCCGATTCACCATCACTTCGAATTGAAAGGATGGAAGGAAACCAAAGTGGTGATCAGGTTTTGGATTCTATCTTTACTGTTTGCAATCATCGGGCTGGCGACCCTGAAGTTGAGATAGCATGAGATCCAAGCTCAAGAATTTGGACGAATTGCGGTGCAAACCGGTCGCAGTTCTAGGCGCGGGTGTTAGCGGAAGCGGGGTTGGTGCCCTGCTGGACCGTCTCGAATGGGAATACGTAACGTACGACGAGCAAAGCCGTGTTTTCGGTGAAACCGAAGCACGAGCTAGCTCGATCGTCGTTTACAGTCCCGGTTTTCACCCGAATCATCCTTGGCTTCAGTTGGCGAAACAAGAGAGCCTTCCCTTGCTTGGAGAAATGGATTTCGGATCTTGTTTTCTGGAGAACCCGATCGTTGCAATAACCGGGACCAATGGAAAAACGACCCTTACGACTCTTCTTGGCAAAATATGGAAAGAAGCCGGAAAAAAAGCCGTGGAAGCCGGCAACGTCGGAATACCCCTTTGTGAACTGGTCGCTCGTGGAATCGACCCCGACGCGCTAGTATTTTTGGAAGTAAGTTCCTTTCAAGCCCAAGGTCTCAAGTACCTTCGACCGAACAACCTGTTATGGACGAATTTCGAAGAAGACCACTTGGACCATCACGGCTCGATGGAGGAATACTTCCGGTCAAAGTCGCACCTATTGGACAGGGCTTCGGGGAATGAATCGTGGGTTGGCCGAAGCGTATGCCAATCGGCTCGTCAGTTTGCCTACGAAATGCCCGAGAACACCAAGGTCGTGACCCGAGAGGAAGTGGACTCGTCCTTTTTACCGCCCGATCATTTCATGCATTCTTATCCGCAGCTTGAAAACCTGTCCCTTGCCTGGAGTTTCTGCCACGCCCGGGGTATTTCGAAAAACCAATTCGAGCAAGCAATCCTCAATTATTCGCCCGAGCCTCATCGGTTGGAGAAAATCGCCACGGTCGGCCAAGCTACTTTTTGGAATGACTCGAAGGCGACCAACACCTCGGCGGCAGTGGCCGCGTGCCGTAACTTTTCGGGTACTCTTTTTTGGATTGGTGGTGGACGGGCCAAAGGCGGGGATTCCAGTATACTGGTCGACCTTGTGAAACCCTTCGTTCAACGGGCATACTTGATCGGTGAAATGGGTGAATCGCTCCAAACGAATTTTGGGAAGGAAGGAGTTCTCGCCAGTTTATGCCACAACTTGAAAGAAGCGGTGGCTCAAGCCTACGCCCAGGTAACCGAACATACGGACGTGCTCTTCAGTCCGGGGTTTGCGAGCTTTGATTCCCATGCCAATTATTCCGAGCGGGGAAAATCATTCATTGAAGCCGTTTTCGATTTGAAGAAAGCCGTTTCCGGCATTACTCAAGAAAGCATTAACTGACCCTACACCAGCAAAGAAGGTAAACATGAAACTAACAAAGATATTCGGAATCGTTCTGTCTCTTCACGTCGTGGTAATCCTACTCGTGATGTTCCAACCAGGTTGTCAAACCGCAGATAAAAAACCCCCCGCCACCAGCGAAGCTCCGCAGGAAAAACCTGCGTTCAATGGAGGTTTATCCACTCCGGAGACCACCGAACCCAAACCAATCCCTCCAACGGGTCCGGTTTTTGCCAACCCCACGCGTCCTGATCCGGGAGACCTCATCGTGCCTGGTCAAAGTCCGATCGAACCAACCCCCTTGCCGCCGGTCTTCGTTCCCGACCCCGGGCCCATCAACCTCGCTCCAACGGATGTCACGGTTTACAAAATTCAGCGAGGGGATACGCTTTGGGGCGTTGCCCGCAAAAACAACATTTCGCTTTCTCAATTACTCGCGGGCAACCCATCCTTGGACAAAAACTCGAGGTTGGCGATCGGCCAGCAAATCATGTTACCCGCCGGTGGGGCTCCATCGA
>PBMI01000003.1 GCA_002722545.1 Opitutia bacterium
GCCCTCGAAAAAGGATAACGCAAAGAAAGAAGAAAAACAGGAGGACAAAAAGAAGAACGAAGGAGAAGACAAAGAGAAGGAGAAGGAAAAGGAGAAACCCAAGACTGAGGAAGTCAAAAAAAAGCACATCCGGATCGAACTTTCTCTGAAGGGGTATTTCGAAGATCCAGACGCCATTCCCATTTCAATTTCCACAAAAAATTGGTCCGAACTCAAGGTCACCACGCCTCCAATCCAAGGCAAAAAGGTCAAGAAAGGCGACCCCCTCCTTAAGTTTGAATTGGAAAAGATCAAGCAGCGACTTGACTCGCTCAACTCCGATCTGTCCGTGATCGATTTGGACAGAGAAATCCTCACCTCCGAGGTTAAACTTGCAGAGACTTTGGCTCCAATGGAAAAGAAGGAACTCGACCGAATGGAAAACTATGTTCGTCAAGACTTTGAAAGGTACAAGAAAATCGATCTTCCCTATGAGAAAAAGGCCGCAGCCATGACTCTCAAGTCATACCGAGACAGTTTGGCATATGCGACCGAGGAGTTCAATCAGTTGAAGAAAATGTACGAGGCGGATGACCTAACCGAAGAAACCGAGGAGATCATTCTGCAAAGGACAAAAAATCAAGTCGACCGGGCCAAGTTTCTGTTGGAAGGCGCCACCAAGAGAAATGAGAAATTCAACGAAGTGTTACTCCCCAGAGAGGTGGTTTCGATCGAGGATGCCTACGATCGCAAGAAATTATCAATGGCGACCGCGCGAAAGATTCTTCCCGTGGAGTTAAAGAAGAAGAAACTGGAGTTGCAAAAACTGGAGAAGGAAAAATCCAAACTTCTGAAAGTCAGAAAAGAACTCGAGTTCGACCTGAAACAAATGAATGCCGACTCCCCGGCGACGGGAATACTTTATTGGGGGACTTTCAAGAGAGGGAAATGGTCAGGAACGACAATCTTCGAGCCTAAGCTTCGAAAGGCCGGTTTAATCAAACCCCATGAGGAATTCCTAACGGTCTCACCGAACAAAAGGACGCAAGTGCGCATTCAACTTCCTGAAAAATACCTCGATGAAGTGCACGAGGGCATGAAAGGTAAGATTGTGAGAGTGATCCAAACCGATCAAAAGCTTGAAGCGAGTTTGACCAAGATCGGAGATATCCCGATCAATCCCGGGCTGTACGACCTGACCGTCGACGTGGTAGTCCCCGAAGATCAGCAGTCTCCACTTCCCGGTTCTCTGGCCAACCTCAATGTCGTCCTATACGAAAAAGCAAATGCCCTCACCCTGCCCTCCTCCACTATCTTCAGTGAAGACGCCGACCCTGACTCCAAATTTGTCTACCTCCCATCTAAAAATGGCAAAACGAAAAAGAAAAAGGTAAAGGTCGGAAAAAAATCAGGGGACCGGATTGAGATTCTCAACGGGATCCGTTTGGGGGCGAAAGTGCTTTCCGAAAAGCCGAAATCTTGAATTTCTCGACACATCTCCCCCTGTCTAAAAAGTTGCCGCAGGGGGGCTTGACGCTCCTTCTCTTCAGTCTGAGCTTAAGTTTACTTCGTGGAGAAGATGGAAATCATTCTACGCCCGCCCCTACGCCGCCACCCACTAAAAGGGAAATCAGGGATTCGATCGATCGAGGATGTGAATTTCTAAAAACAAAACAGAATAAAGACGGATCATGGGGTTCGGCACGCCAAACCAAAGGCCTTAATATTTTCGCTCCCGTACCAGGTTCTCACCGGGCTTTTCGACTCGCCGTAACGGCTCTTTCAATATCCGCCCTAATCGAGAACAAGAGCGAGGATGAGAAATACCTTTCAACTCTCCAAAAGGCCGAAAGCTATCTTCTTGAAAACCTGCCCGACCTGCGTCGAGCGTCCCCGATGGCCATTTACAATGTCTGGGCCCATTCCTACGGGTTGCAAGCCCTCGCCCGTATGCATGAGTCCACTAAAGGATCTGAAGAAAAGAAAAAAATCGAAGAAGTCATGGAACAACAAGTTGAAATGCTCCAACGATACGAGTCCGTGGACGGGGGGTGGGGCTATTACGATTTTAACCTCCAGACCAAGCAACCTTCTGGGTCCTCTATCTCTTTCGTCAATGCGACTGGGTTGGTCGCCTTAAAAGAGGCTCAGAACCGAGGGGTGAACATCCCGAAAAGACTCACCGATCGGGCAACGGCGGCCATCCGTAGACAAAGATTACCCGACCACAGTTTCTTGTACGGAGAATACCTCAAATACAGACCTCGGCGTGGAATCAACAGACCAGCTGGTAGCCTCGGACGGTCTCACGCCTGTAATTTTGCTCTTCAGCTTTGGGGAGACAAAACCATTACGGACGAGGTCCACAAAATTTGCCTCGACCGACTGATCAAGCGTAACGGTTGGCTCGACATGGGTCGCAAGCGTCCGGTCCCACACGAGTCATGGGCCGCAGTGGCGGGGTACTTCTTTTACTACGGCCATCTTTATGCCTCCTTTTGCGTCGAAACGCTTAATGACAAAGACCGTTCGTTTTACGGACAAGCCCTTGCTGCAATACTCGTCCCCCTTCAGGAGAAAGACGGTTCGTGGTGGGATTTCCCCTTTTACGACTACCACCAACAATACGGCACGGCCATGGCCTTGCTTAGCTTGAAGCGTTGCCTTTAATCAGAGATAGTCGATTGAGAAATCCTTGAATTGCGGATAACCTTTACTTACGTTCTCAATCTTCGAATGCCAATAATCCCTCAATATCGCATCGACCTCGGCAATCATCCCCCTCGTCTCTTGCTCTTTCCCTTCGACCAGCAACTCCACGGTTCCGTCACTTAAATTACGCACAAAACCGGCAACCTCGAAATCACCCGATAGGTTCTTTACCTGCCAACGGAAGCCTACTCCTTGGACACGCCCCGAATAAACGACCCGAAAACGGCAAAACTCATTCTTTTCTCTCATTAATTCAAAATGACTTTCACATTTTTCAAAAAACTATTTGACCTCGAACAAGCTACGGGTGAAAAACTCTTTAATTTCCTTACCATTTCATCCAATAACGCACAAGCAAAGCAATGAGCCAATACGAATTCGAGAGTAACAACGAAGGTGAGTGGGATGAAAATGGCGACATAGCTTGGAACGAGGCGGATTGGCAAAAGTTCTTGCGCAAGTCGGACAAGGAAATTTCTCGGTTTATTTCCGCTTACAATAAATCGAAGAACGATCCCGACCGATTGGATTCCATCGCCGGCATCATGGGATGGCAAAACGAAGACTGGGCATCGATAGACGACATTGAGTTGGACGATGAACAAATGAGGCAACTCAAACCTTTGGATATCGAGGAAGTCCGGCACTTGGACCCCTACACGATTCACCGCCACCCCATTTACGTTTCTTCCTCTGCGTTATACAGCTATCTCCGCAATGCTTGGGAACACCTGATGCGCCATAATAAGAAACAACCAGAAGCTCACCTTGCTTGGGGTTATTGCGCTAGTTTGTCCGATGGAGAAAGGCATAGTTTTCTCGCCGCCAACAGTTTGGATTTGGGCGATTATCTTTTGGCGGTATGCCACTTGAAGACGGCCCATGCCGCCTTGAACGAGTCTTTGCGCATCAACCGTCTTTTCTCACATCAAAACAAGGGTATTTTTGAAGAGTATCTCAAGGAAACGAACCTCCGCATGCACGACCTGCGCGAGATTTGGCTTCGCGTAATGCACGACTGCAGAAAGTAATTTTCACCTCATCTTTCTCTTCATTGGCAAAAGCTCGCGCAAGCGGGCTTTTTTGCATCATCACGAATCCTCTCCCCCAATCAACCCCATGAATGAAAATCTCTCCTCCTTTCGGTGGCTTGCTTTGGGCTTGGCTACCTTCATCTTCACGGGTTGCACTCCTTTTAACTTGCAACGAAACCCCTCGGATCTAGCCAAGTTCATTCCGGAGGACGCTTGGCTCGTCGCCACGATTCGGCCCGGACAAATCCAAGAAAAAATGGATTACGATTCATTTGTCCACATGCCGGCTATCGCGTTTGGTTACTCCAGTCATGGGCTATTTGAATCGGTTGACCCGGAGGACCAAGCCGAACTGGACATGGCCGCATACCTGACCCATATGATTGAGAATCCTTCCGAATCAGGAATTGAGTTGAGGAAAGATTGTTTTCTCTTCGCGGGACCTGCAAGTGGCCAAAAACCAAGGAGTGAATTCATGATCTTCCCTCCCCTCCCCACTTTTGGTTTCGTCTTGCCTTTGGCCGACCACGAGAAGTTCGAAACGATGGTCGAACTCATGCTCGAGGCTTCTCGCGAGAACGATGCAGTTCGACGCACTTCCCGAAATAATCTGCGCCTTATCGAACACGAACATTGGATTCTCGCCATTGGGGCCGACATGGCATTCTTCAAAGTCTCGATCTCCAGAAACTCCTTTGACGCCGATGATATCGTTGCATCAATGGAATCCCCCCATGAACTGGAACCGGCCTTCTCCGAACACCTTGGCAACTCCTTCGATGCTGGAATGTATATGAAAATGGAAGTTTACCTTAATTGGATTATGCTCATGACCGAGGATCAAATGGTATTCCCCGATGAACTCGTCGAGCAGATGAAAGACGGTAGCATTACTTATGAAATCACCGGGGAAGACGGTCAACTGACCATCAAGGCGGGCGGAAGTTACGGAGATGCATTCCCCAATGATTTTGCTGGGGGCGGAGTGGGAGATGCCATGCTCGGACTCCTCCCCTTTGAGTCGATCGCTTCGGCCACGATTTCCATCAACATGGAAACCCTTCGAATATGGCTCAACGATATCTCGGGCAACCTAGGCGACCTCATGGACTTGCCTCCCATGAACGAATCCATCGGGGGACTCGATCTTACTCCGGACGAAGCCCTTTCTGCTTTTTCGGGAGACTTGGTGGTCAGCCTGATTGACCTGCCGAAATCCGAAGAATCAAACGAATGGACACCGGAGATACCCGAATTCGTTCTCGCCATCGAAACCGTGGATCCCGCAGGCAAGATCTACCAAAGGATCCTCAAGAACAAACTACTCACCCTCTTCGACCAAAATGCCCGCCCGCCCTTGCAAGCGATGGGTATTAGCCTCGTAGCCAAGGACGACCGACTCATCATCGGCTCCCGGGGACAAGCCGAATTGCTCAAGTCAGGCATGGCATCGAATCCAATCGAGGCTGAAAAACGCAAACTTCTTGCCAACGGATACATGAACCTGATCTTGGATTTCGACAAGCTTGCCGAAGCCTTGCCCATCGACCGTCAAGATTTGAACGAAGAAGAGGAGATTGCGATTCTTGGCCTTGGTCTGCTGGACAGTATGTCCTTGCAATCCGCCAAGGAAGACGGGCTCTACGACGTTTCCCTCACCCTTTCGCTCAAGGACAAGAAAACGAACTTCTTCAAACAATTGGCAACCTTCATCGGCAACGTTCTCGATCCCGCCTGGCGTGACCCGGAGATTCGGCCAAGAATCGTTGCAGCTCAAATGCTGGCCAAGGAAAAACCCCTTCATTTCAAAAACGGTTTGTTAGGCACTTGGAAATCAAAATGGACGAACGAGGAAGACAAAGAGTCATACGGCATCAACAAATTCATCCACATGGAAGACGGAACCTATTCCGGTGAGTCGATCAACTTCGAAAAAGAAGGCTATTCCCTTGATGAATACGAAGGCACCTGGAAGGTCATCGGAGCATCCTTTCTGACCTACGATGAAAACGGGTTACTTGAATGGGTGGGCGGCATCCTCCAAATAGACGATGAAAAATTTGAGTACTACGATATTAGGGATCAATTCGGTCAATTCGAGGTAAATTCGGACCATCGCGTAGCTGATGACTGGGCCTTACCCGATCCGCCCGAGGGCCTTCCCGAACTGAAAGAGGGGGAAGAACCGGATCCTGAAGCGGAAGAGAGAGAGTAATCCCAAATCAATCGCCGGGGATGGATCAAAACTTGCCACGATTCAATAATTGCCCAACCATTGGGGAATGATTTCCCAGAAAGCCCTCATCGTCGCGTTGGCCCTTGCCTTCTCGGCCATTATCCATGCTGCGAAGAAGCCAAACGTTCTCTTCATCTTTGCCGACGATCAGTGCTACGAAACCATCGGGCAGCTCGGGATAACCGATATCGAAACCCCCAACCTCGACCGAATGATGAAGGGGGGTACCAATTTCACCCGGGCATACAATATGGGATCATGGAGTGGTGCGGTTTGCGTTGCGAGTCGTCACATGCTCAACACGGGACGCTCCATCTGGCGAGCCGAGCAGGCATCCAAGAAAGCCGAGGACGAACGGGCTGCCGGGCGCTTCTGGTCCGAAAACATGAAAGGCGCAGGTTACAAAACTTACATGACTGGTAAATGGCATGTTCGGGCAAGCGCTGAGAAATGCTTCGACTTAACCCGGAACGTACGTGGAGGTATGCCCAACCAGACACCGGCAGGATACAACCGACCACTTCCGGGCAAACCAGATCCATGGAGTCCTTACGATCCGAAATTCGAAGGGTTTTGGAAGGGGGGAAAACATTGGAGCGAAATCGTTGCCGAAGACGCTGTCTTTTTTCTGGATGAAGCGAAGAAACATGCCGAGAAAAATCCTTTCTTCGCCTACGTAGCCTTCAATGCGCCGCATGACCCCCGCCAAGCCCCCAAGAAGTTCATCGACAAGTATCCCTTGAGCCGAATCAAAGTTCCATCCAATTTCCTCCCTATGTATCCATATAAGGACAAGATTCGTTGCCCGCATAGTCTAAGGGACGAGAAACTTGCTCCGATGCCTCGTACCGAGCATGCCATCAAAGTGAACCGACAGGAATACTACGCAATCATTACTCACATGGACGTCCAAATCGGGCTTATACTGGACGCGTTGGAGAAATCGGGCATGGCCGATGAAACCTATGTATTCTTCTCAGCCGATCACGGATTGGGGGTCGGCCACCATGGTTTGCTCGGGAAGCAAAACCTCTACGAGCACAGCACCCGCGTTCCCTTTATCGTACAAGGCCCGGGTATCCCAAAGGGCAAGCAAGTCGAGGCCCCCATCTACCTACAGGACGTTATGGCCACTTCACTCGCTCTTGCCGGAGTGGAGAAACCCAAGCACGTCGAATTCAACGACATCCTACCCTTGGCCCGTGGAGAATCAAAGAAATCTCCCTACAAGGAAATCTACGGCGCCTACTTGGACGCCCAACGTTCGATCACGGTCAAGGACGTCAAACTGATCGCCTACCCGGACGTGCCCATCATACGGGTTTACGACTTGAAAAAGGATCCCGATGAAATAAAAGACCTGGCTTCCACACCGAAGGGCAAGGAAGTGATTGGCAAGTTGTTTCCCAAGCTACTGAAATTGCAAAAGAAAATGGGGGACAAACTCGACCTTGAAAAATCTTTCCCTGAGTAGACGAAAAACTAACGAAAGCCCATTGGCATCGCTGAAATTGATTTTCCTTTTACAAGCGACACAAGTCTCTCAAATATGAAAATGGATTTTCTGTTCGACTCTTTGGTCCTACGCAAATTCCGCCTTGCTCGCCGATTTCTTAAATGACGATCAGTCCTCTCCCAAAACCCAACCCCAAATCGACCGTCTAAACAGGTGGAAACAACTAAACTTTCTCAACATGAAAATTGTAGTCTTGGACGGTCACACCCTCAACCCGGGAGATCTCTCATGGGATGACCTCTCCAAGTTGGGCGAACTTCAAGTGTACGAACGCACTTCTCCCGAGCAAGTCATGGAAAGATGTCTTGGCGCCGAGGTGATCATCACCAACAAGTCACTCGTCAACCGGGAAACCCTAGCGTCCCTCCCGGAAGTTCGATACGTCGGAGTTACCGCTACTGGCTATAACGTGGTAGACCTCGCCTTTTGCAAAGAAAAGGGAATCACCGTCACAAACGTTCCGTCCTACAGCACGAACTCCGTTGCCCAGGCAGTCTTTGCTCACGTCCTTCGCTTTACGCACCGGATCGAGGAACATGCCGACTCCGTCAGAGGAGGAAAATGGAGCAGTCATCCCGATTTCTCTTATTGCATTAATGCCATCGACGAACTGGATGGTAAAAGATTGGGAATTCTCGGATATGGCGAAATCGGACAAGCCGTTGCCCGACTGGGAAAGGCATTCGGAATGTCCGTTCTCATCCATTCGAGATCATTCAACGAAGATGATCCCGCTCACGGAAAGTCCCTTCGAATCGACGATCTCTTCGCTCAAAGCGATGTCCTTTCCTTGCACTGTCCACTGACTCCCGACACCGAGAAATGCGTCAACGCTCAACGGCTTGAGAAGATGAAGGATACCGCGTTGCTGGTCAACACGGCGCGAGGTCCTCTGATCGATGAACAAGCCCTCGCCGATGCCTTGGATTCGGGAACGATCGCAGGAGCAGGACTGGACGTACTCAGTTCCGAACCGCCCTCTGCCGAAAACCCGTTGATCAAGGCAAGAAACTGTTTCATCACTCCTCATTATGCGTGGGCCACCCTTGCCGCGAGAAAACGACTCATGAAGGAAACCATATCCAACCTGAGCTCCTTCCTCGAGGGGAAACCCAGAAACACGGTCGGCGAGACCTGAACTCCCTACTCGAATTGATCCAGGCGAAGGCAAACAAGCCTACGCTGATCGCGGGCAAAAAGACGATTATTGGCCAAAGCAAAGTGAGCCCGAGCACCCGTCCCTAGAATCTGCTGACGATGAAGAACACGAAATCGCTCGGACGACGCCTCCGCAACGATCAGTTCCCCGTTTTCCGAAAGAACGACGAGCTTGTCTTTGACCCGAATCAGGTTGCCTGCACCCATCGAAGGAGCTTCCCACTTGACCTCGCCATCCAGAAGGCTCATGCATCGAAGGACCGGAGATCGCTCCTGCCTACCATGAAACCCAAAAACAAATTCTCCATAGGCAACGGGACTGGAATAATGACAATCAAGGACGTCCTTTTTCTTCCAATTGGGTTTAAAAAGACCTACTCCAACCGAATTTGGACGATAATCCCATAAACCAGCCCCCACGTCGTAACAAGAAGACAACAACACACGATTTCCAGCGACTATGGGACTAGCCGCATTGACGGAAGAGCTGATCGGCGAGCGGAAGCCCTCGAAAAAGGCCTCCTTGCCCGTCTTCGCATGCAAAGCCAAAAAACCCTCTCTCATAAAGGACAAGACCAATAGCCCGGAATCCGTTTCAAAGGGAACGGCCGAGGAGTAGTCGCTTCCATAGGAGGTCGAAGCCCAAGCCAGTTCTCCTGTATTCAACTCCAGAGCGATCATCCCCGCATTAGGACCGCCGGCATCGAAAACGACTTTGCCATCAATCACCAGAGGAGAAGAACAGCGTCCGAAAAAGCCTTTGGGTGAAGAAAACTTTTCGGCCAAGTCCACTTTCCAACTCAAAGTCCCGTCTTTTGCCGATACGGCATGAACTAGACCTTGAGGTCCGTGAGAAATGACCAATCCACCTGAAATAGCCGGAGTGGAACGGGGGCCATCCTCCATCCCGAAACTGTCTTGATAATCCGAGCGGAAGGAAAAACGCCACTTTTCTTTGCCCGTCAAACAATCCAAGGCTCGAAGCGATTCGTTTTCTCCGTCGCGGTCATGGAGAACAAGCATCGTTGAATCGCATACGGGCGAAGCCCATCCGCGACCAACTTTGACTGTCCACGTCAGGCCATATTCTTTCGCCTTTGGGGGGACCGGGAGGACAAAAGAATCCAAGGAACCGTCGTGATTAGGTCCGAGCCAATTCGGCCAACCCAGGTCTTTGCCTTGAAGGCCAAGACAAATGAAAAGCAAAGATATTATTCTCATAAAAATAACAATCATGAAGCCAAACTCCGCAAACGATCAAGAAAAGACTTGTCCCCAATGCAACGAAGTCCATGAGTGGTGCCCATGAAATTTGCAATTTGCAACGAGACTTATCAGGGATGGTCGCTCGACGACACCTGCCGACAAGTGGCCGATACCGGATACGAAGGATTGGAGATCGCCCCGTTCACTCTTAATGAAGACCCTCGGGACATATCGGAAAAAGACGCTGAAAAAGCTGGGAAATTAGTCCGAGAACACGGCCTCGAAGTCGTTGGACTGCATTGGTTGTTCGTCAAACCTTCTTGGCTCCACTTAACCACGGACGATCCCCTCTTGAGAAAAGACACCCTCGCCTTCGGTCAGCACCTTGCGAGAATTTGCTCGGCCATGGAAGGTGCCGTAATGGTTTGGGGGAGTCCCAAGCAAAGAGATCTGCAAGAAGATTGGGAATACGAAGATGCTTCCGCACGGGCAGCCGAAATTCTTCATGGAGTTGCGGAAGTGGCTCATAAGGGAGGAGTGACCATTGCCATGGAACCCTTGGGTCGAGCCGAAACGAATTACCTGAATACGGCCGAAGAAACGGTTCGCCTAATCCACAAGGTCGACCACCCGGCCTTCCGCCTCCATTTGGACGTCAAAGCGATGAGTGATGAAGAAAAAGAGATCCCGACGATCATTCGCGAAAGCCAAGCGGAACTAGCTCATTTCCATGCCAACGACCCGAACCTGAGAGGGCCTGGTTTCGGAGAGGTAGAGTTCGCTCCCATCGCCGAAACTCTGCGTGAGGTGGGATACGATGGATTCGTCTCAGTAGAAGTTTTTGACTACAGTCCTGATCCCGAGACCATCGCGCGGGAAAGCCTGATCTATCTCAAGAAAAAATTTGCCCAAGCCTAAGGCAAATCAAAGAACTTGGCAGTTTTGACGTCTCCCAACCCCAACTCCTTGGCATACCGGAACATCAAAACGTCTTCGGGCGTCCGTTCCGAGAAACCTCGCTTCAAGCGTAATTTGTTAAGACTCTGCAAAGCTAGGTAATCGACCGAAAAAGGGTTTTCGCCAAGCAAGAGGGTTGGCTCCCTCCCGAGAAACTCAGCGTCAAAACGTCCACCACCGGCAAACTGAAATTTACTCAAATCGACAATTGAAAAAACCCTTTTCTGCCAAATCTCGGGAATGGCCAATATTTCGGCAACTGCGGCAGGAGCCAAGGTCGGTTTCTCGAGAAACCTCTGAGCATTGTCGATCGCTCCAAGAGAAAAGTTCGCCGCCGCCCCATCGATTCCCAGGTTCAGACTGTCCATTGCCACGGCCAGATTAATCCAATGAACGTCCTTTAGAAAGAGCCGGGCGGGCAAGTAACTTTTTCTCTCCTCGCCGACCCTTTTTTCGCGGTCTCCGGGGTAGCGGAGAAAAAAACGAACGCGATCTTGGGGAGTAGGAGGCATGGGACTATCGTGATACCATTCGGCATTGAAAAAAGACTTGTCTGCCGAGCAATACAAGGGATAACCCCTGTAAAGCCGAGGGGTGCTCGAGCCCATTGCAAAACCGGCCGAACGAAGGGTCATGAGATCATGATCGGCAATAAAAACCTGTTCGTTGCGATAACCTCTCTCTTTGAGTAACCGTAACAAGCCATCGACCAACATGGGAGTAACCTGCAAACCCGGAGCGCAGGACGTCTCGATTTTGATTCCAATCTTGGGCAAAACCGAAGGAGTCAACCGAACTCCTCCTCTGCTTTCCGAATAGGAAATCATTTTTAAAATTGAGGACAGGTAGGACTCCGCCGTTTTGCCGACCTTGGATCTGAAAACATCGACAGAGCGATCATCAGAGGGGAAAATCTCATCTTTTTTCGATTTGAGAAAAGGTTCGACTGCAGGCTCAACAAGCCCGCAAACATACCCAACCGAGAGAAGGGAATGAAGCAAAATGACGACCATGGCTTGACGTTTGCCCATACAATGAAAAAAACAATACATGCGCTTTGGTAAAATATGTTTACGAATAGCAACCCTCGGGTCAACCTTGCTTGTACTCCTGGGTTGCTCGGAAGATTCGCCATCCCCTCCCCCACCTCCCTTGGCTCCCCCGGTCAAGTCACCCCCGGACCTCAGTGATGCGATCGAAAAAAGAGTGGAGGGAAAAACGGAAGAAGCAATTGAACTGCTTCGAAAATACAATGAGGAATTCCCCGACTCTCCCGAGATCCTGATACAACTTGGTCGCTCCTTGAGCGAATCAGGACAATTCGCCCTGTCCGCCTTTCGCTTGGAGCAAGCTCTCTCTGCCGGGGCTGACAAATCGCTTCTCAAAGAAGTCGCAGAGGCGCTTGAAAAAGCAGGAGACGAAAAATCAGCTCGTGAGCGATACTCCGAGTTTCTTGCGAATAACCCCGATGATGCCGAAGCTTGGCTTGCTCAGGCTAGATTGTTGGTTCGGGCAGACAGGGATACGGAGGCTCTGAACGCCTTTGGCAAAGCTGCGGAATTGACCACTCACGAGGACTGCCTGATTATGGCCGAGCTCTTCTTCGAGAAAAACCTTCCCGTCCAAGCCGAGTATTGGTACAGAGAATCCGCTCGTAAGGAAAAAGGCATCACTCCACGTCCTCTCCTCGGGCTACTTCGAGTCAAATTGGCGACGAAGGAAGAAGACCAAGCGGAGGCCCTGATTTTAGCCATCGAAAAGTCAAACCCGGGAACGATTGAAGGAAGCGGGCTAAGCGAAAGTGCCGCTGCCCTCTTGCGCGAAAGACGATTTGGCAGCCTTTTCGAGCGAGGTTATTCCCCTCAGGAAATGAGCGTAACCGAACTGGCGAACGCCTTGCTCGCCAAGTCAGCGAACCGCGATCCTACTTCCGAGATAGACCCGGTTGTCTCGACCGGGCCAAAGACTCTGCCCAGCGATGCAATCGACCCGACCACTCCTCTCGTAACCGAAGAAGTTCCGTCTTCTCCTCCCGAGACTTCGCCGGAAACAAACTTGGCCGACGCGTTTTCTCAACCAGTCGAAAATGAACCCGACAGCTTGGAGCAAGGCAGAAATTCCTACCTCTCGGGGAACTACACAAGCGCTCTGCTCTTTGCAAGGGATGCGATCAAGAAAAACCCCGAAGATTCCGAAGCTTGGCGACTTTCGTCACAGGCCCACTTCCAATTGGGTGAGGTCAAGGAGGCGGAAATGACAATCTTGGAGGCAATCAGGCATAACCCCAGGGATCTTCAAACACATATGGAATATCTCCGTATTGCCCGAGAAACCCTCTCGGGAGCTCGCTATCTAGCCGAATTGGAGAAGGCTCATGAGCGATTCCCGGAATCCACCGAAATCCTTTGGCAACTAGCCCGAAGATACCACATCGTGGAAAGAATGCCCGTCACCGCAGCAGTGTTGTATCAAAGACTACTTGAAACTGCCCCCGAAACGAGTGTTCTCGGTCAACAGGCCAAAATGGAATTGGTCAAAATTCAGAATTTCTAGGTAATTTCCGACCCGATTCCTCATGCCACTCGCTCATGATTTTGTTGCCGAACTAAAAGACAAGGTCGACCTGTACGATCTCGTAAACCCTTACGTTCAACTCAAAAAAAGTGGATCGAGCTGGGTTGGCCTTAGTCCATTCAGTCAGGAAAAGACCCCGTCTTTTTACGTTCACCCGGACAAAGGCTTCTTCAAATGCTTTAGCTCCGGAGAAAAGGGTGATGCGCTGACCTTTGTCCAAAAAATGGAAAACCTCTCATTTATGGAGGCCATTGAATTTCTTTCCGAAAGGTTTAACATTCCTCTCAGGTTCGAGCATGGCAGTTCACGCGGCCCCTTGACCAAATCAATCAATTCCGAGCTATATGCTCTCCACGAGTTGGTTACGGATTGGTTTTCCCACAATTTGCGCAGCGGTTCCCAAGAAGGCCAGGTGGCCCTCGAATACTGGAAGAATGAAAGACGCTTCGACATGGAAACTGCCGAGGAGTTCAGAATTGGTTACTCCCCAGTCGACCGATTTGCCCTCGGAAAATACCTTCGGTCGAAAAAAATTCCGCCGGAGATTCTTCAAAAAGCCGGATTGTTCAACAAAGACCTTCAGCGTGGAGAATTCGTCTCCCGTTTTTGCGGAAGACTGATGATCCCGATTCGCGAAAAAATTGGGCGTGTCTGCGCCTTCACCGCACGCAAGCTTTCGGTTACTCCGGAATGGGGTGATAAAAAAGCCCCCAAATACGTAAATTCCCCCGAAACCAACATTTTTAAAAAAGGAGAACTGCTCTTTAATCACGATTTGGCCAACAAGGCGGTTTCCGAGAAAACCAATTTCCTTCTCGTAGAAGGTCAATTGGATGCAATTCGTTGTTGGGTCGAAGGATTCAAAACCGTTGTCGCTCCACAAGGGACAGCCTTGGGCGACAACCAAGCCATGCTCCTCCAAAAATCCAATCCAAGAGGTGTCCAGTGCCTTTTGGATGGTGATGACGCAGGCAAGAAAGCGGCCTTCGACTACATTCCAATTTTCCTCAAGGCCGGGATCAGTGCTCGATTTTCAATCCTTCCAACAGGAACCGACCCCGATCAGATTTTACTCGATCAAGGCAACTCCGGACTGCAAAGCATCCTCGACCAAGGAATTTCCCCCATTGAGTATGCCATCCGTTACAAACTCGAGGACATACCGGATCCCACTCCTTCCGATCGGAAAAAAGTAAGCGAATTCATCTTCAAGTCACTCGCCCAGGTCAGTTCGCTCGTGGAGAGGGAAGATCATCTTGGGGAATTGAGCAGACAACTCGGGGTATCGATTGAAAACGTCAAACGTGACTTTCGACAATTTTCACAAAGCCACCGTCCCTACGCGCAAAGAAGATCCAATTCAGAGAAAATTCCGTCAAATCAAGGGTCTGTGCGGTTGACAACGGCCGAAGATGATTTATTGTTTGTTCTTTTGCATGACAACCGCGTCGCAAGTCCGCTTGCTCACATATTCGATCCGTCTTGGCTTGACCTCAAAGTCCCTTCGGGACGAGTTCTTGCCAAGCTACTTGCCGAAACCAAGGCAGACGGACCTGTCGAACCCAATCGAATAGAAGAATTCCTTGAAGACGAAGACGAACGTAAAGCCTACCAAAATCACCTCTATCAAGAGGTCGACGAGGCGGATCGTGAGTCTTTCCCACGCATCGCCAACCAATGCCTACATGCTCTCTTTCTCCGTTCCTACAAGCATCGCGAACGCGTAATTCTCAAGAATTTGAGTAATTCGGAGCAAACCCCTGAAATCGTCGAAAACTTGAGACAAGAACTGATTCAAATAAGAAAAAGCCTAAGTTCCCCGCCAACCCTAATCTCCTCCTCACTAGATAACATCTCACATGCCCAAAACTAAAGTCAGCAAGCCCCCAGCCAAAAAGGCACCTACCAAGGCAACGCCTGCCGGCAAAGCCCCTGTAAAGAAGGCCGCGGCAACCAAAAAGGCTCCAGTAAAGCAGCCCGCCGTTGCAAAGAAGGCTCCAGTAAAGAAGTCCACGGTAGCCAAAAAGGCTCCCGTAAAGAAGCCCGCCGTTGCAAAGAAGGCTCCAGTAAAGAAGTCCACGGTAGCCAAAAAGGCTCTCGTAAAGAAGCCCGCCGTTGCAAAGAAGGCTCCCGTAAAGAAGTCCACGGCAGCCAAAAAGGCTCTAGTAAAGAAGACAGCGTTACCCAAGAAAGTTTCCGCCAAGGAGGCGGCAAAAAGCGTCGACAAGAACGTCGAACCCCATGCCCTTAACGATGAAGTGACCGAGAAGGTGCGGGAGCTTATTCATCTTTCCAGAGAACAAGGCTACTTGACCTATAAGGACGTGGACAATTCCCTTCCGGAAATTGCCAACCAACCCGAAGAGTTGCAAAACGTCATTTCAATTTTCAACAACTTGGAAATCAAACTTCTTGATTCGAAAGAAGTCGATAAGTTCAAAAAGAAAAAGGAAGAAAACGAAGAGGAAACGGCCCGATCCAATCAAAGCGACATGCTTGATGATCCGGTTCGAATGTACTTGAAGCAAATGGGCCAAGTTCCCCTTTTGACCAGAGAGGAAGAAGTCGATATTTCAAAAAGAATCGAGGCTGCGGAAAGCGCAGCCCTCAAAATCATCTACTCGGTTTCCTTGACCGCTGATTTTCAGCTTGGTATCTGCAATAAACTTCTTGCAAGGGAAGAACGGTTTGATCGGGTTGTACTCGATAAAAAGATAGATAGCCGCGAAAGTTACTTCAAGAGTCTGGCCAAACAGGTCGTCGCATTGGAAGATCTGATCAGAAAAATAAATGGAGCTTGGAACAGCATTGAGACCGCCCCGAACGAGACCCAAAGAAAGCGTTCCACTACTCGATTCAGGAACTACGAAGCGAGCTTGGCTCCTGTTTTCAAAAAATGCTGCCTCAAGCTAAAAGTATTTGAAGATTTCATCCAACGACTGAACCCTGAAATCAAAAACATCTCACGCAACCTGCATAATCGGGAATTGGCAAAGAAAGATTCCGTCAAGGTGAAGCGCAAGGGAGTCAAGATGGACCGAGTCAAAAAGGAACTCGAGGAGGCTCGGACCAAGTTTCACATGTCTCCGGACGAGTTGATCGCCCTCATAAAGGAATTGCGCCTATTCATGCGCAAAGCCCACCGGGCCAAAACTGAAATGGTTGAGGCAAACCTCAGGCTTGTCATCTCAATAGCGAAGAAGTACACAAATCGAGGCCTCTCCTTTCTTGATCTCATCCAAGAAGGCAACATGGGCTTGATGAAGGCCGTGGAAAAGTTCGAGTACCGCCGCGGATACAAATTTTCGACCTACGCTACTTGGTGGATCAGGCAGGCCATTACCCGATCCATTGCGGATCAGGCCCGCACCATCCGGATACCGGTCCACATGATTGAAACCCTCAACAAGGTCATGCAGATTCAAAAACAACTCCTGCAAGAGCTTGGACACGAACCGACTCCGGATGAAGTAGCCATAGAGATGGGATTGCCTCTGGACAAGGTTCAGGGCATCATGAAAATGGCTCAACAACCAATTTCTCTACAAAGCCCGGTAGGTGATAGCGACGACACAAATTTCGGAGATTTCATCGAAGACAAAGGGGCCGAGAACCCCTACGACATGACGGCCTACTCTTTATTGCGGGAGAAAATCCTTGATGTCCTTGATTCCCTAACCGAAAGGGAGAGAAACGTTCTTTCCCTTCGTTTCGGTTTGAAAGACGGATACAGCCGAACCTTGGAAGAAGTAGGAAAACAGTTCAAGGTTACGCGCGAAAGAATCCGACAGATCGAAGCCAAGGCACTGCGGAAAATGAGACACCCCACCCGTATTCGCCAATTGCACGGCTTCTTCGAGGCTGACCAAAGTTCTGTCAATAAGCCAAAACCGGAAGCCTTGAGGCAGCTTGGCCTTTAATCCCTCTTTTTTTTCTACTCCGAGAAGGGGACAAAAAAGTTGCCTAGGCCATTCTTTCCCAGTAATATTATTTCATTATGAGCTTTCCATCAAACATACTCGCCTTAATCGGTGGAATGGGGGGTACCGAGATGATTCTTATCTTTCTCGTTGTCCTTCTTCTTTTCGGTGCCAAAAAAGTTCCCGAATTGTTTCGTTCACTTGGTAAAGGAGTCAATGAGTTCCGCAAAGCCAAGAACGAGTGGGAACAAGACATCAACGAAGTCATGAGTCAAGAACCGTTGGAAGATCATGACTTTTCCGAGTCCGCAAAGAAGACCGAGAAAAAAGAAGAAGAAAAGGAAAGCGTTTCTCAAGAAGAGGAAAGCAAAGTTACGAGTTGAAGCTTTAACTCGAGGGTCAACCACCCGCAAGAACGGGCTTGAATCCCAAGGCAGTCAACCAAGGGACAACCTCGGTTCTTTTATCCCCTTGGAGTTCCATGCAGTCTTTATCCCAAGTACCCCCCGTACCCAATCTGGTCTTTATCTTTTTAAGCAAGCTTGCGCGCATTGGGGCGTTCACCCTTGCAGGAAAACCGGCAATAGTGGTAACCGTCTTTCCCCCCCGCCCGCTTTTTTCACGCCTTACTTCCAATCGTTCCCCCATACCGATCCATTCTTTTTTCTTCACCATAACGGCATTCACTGGAGGATTGGACGGTTCAGGCAAACCGTCCAAACGCAAATCCGAAAAAGGTGCATCGCCAAAATCTTCAGTTGACCTCACCGGCCTTCTCTTATCCCCGCGATCTTTTTTTCCACTCATGCCCCGCAAACTCCCTTTTCAGGCACTCCGTCGTCGAGCCATAGCAAAGCTTTTTCGTAACTTCTATTCTCGAGGAAATGCCTCAACCTCGGATGCAATTGGAGTTTCGGGTCCTTCAAGGCTTCATCCAATCGGCCAAGGGATGCTACGAGTTCTCCGGGTTGAGCGGACCCAGGATTAGTTATCACCAACAAGCAACTTTTGACATCTTCCATAATTCCATATTCTTTCCCCTTCCCCAGAATTGCCAAGCTCAAACCACTGAACCGACTACCTTGAAAAAACTTTTTGAATTCTCATGCAAGTGAAACAAACTTGTATTTTGGGCAGTGGGATTTGTGGCCTAATCTCGGGATGGAAGGCACAACAGGACGAAAAAGAAGTAACTGTCATTGATTCCGCTAATCGTGCCGGAGGAGTGATCGAATCGGCACAATCAGATGGGTTCCTCATGGATTATGGCCCCAACACCTTAAGTCTTCGGCTGAGAAAGACCGAAGACGTACTCCGGCAAACGGGGGCTCTTGATCACGCTATAGACGCAAACCCCGAGGCGAAAAAACGTTTCATCGTCCGCGAGGGAAAACTTGTGGCATTGCCAAATGGATTTTCTTCCTTCCTGACCAATCGCTTTCTTTCCTTCTCAGGAAAACTCAGGGTTTTGCTCGAACCCTTCCTGCCAAAGGGAAAAGACCGCAAGAATGAATCAGTTGCAGGCTTTATATCGCGAAGATTGGGCAAGGAAGCGCTGGACTATCTAGCCAACCCTTTCCTGGCTGGAATTTACGCGGCAAAACCAGAAACTCTTTGCATGCGTCATACCTTTCCCGCCATTCACGAGCTTGAAGAAAAACATCGGTCTCTCCTTTTGGGCAAGATATTCGATTCCAGCAAGTCGGACAGGCTAACCGAGAGTCGTCTCATCTCATTCCCCTCAGGTATGAGCGAGTTGACGGACAAAATAAAAACTTCAATCAAGGGGGATTTCATTTTCAACCACAAGGTTACGAAAGTCGCAGGAGAAAACGGCAAATGGCGAGTATTTGCCTGCGACTCAAATGGAAACGAATGGAACAATTCTTTTGATGAGGTGGTTTGCACACTTCCCGCTCACCAACTGGCAAAAGTAAGTTGGCAAAACGTTGCTCGGTCCGAAAATCTATCCCTTTTGCAAAAGGCCTCCCACTTTCCCCTCAGCGTAGTGTTCCTTGGCTTTGATGAAAAAGCCGTTTCTCATCCATTGGATGGATTTGGGTTTCTTGTTCCCGAGGCTGAAAACTTGAATATTCTGGGGAGTCTTTTTTCAAGCACCCTTTTTCCCGGAAGAGCACCCACGGGCAAAGTTTTGCTTACGACTTTTGTCGGCGGTGAAAGAAACCCCGAATTAGCGCTGAGTGACCAAGAAACTCTCTACGGAAAAGTCACCGAAGAAGTCTCGTCTCTTCTCGGCATCCGAGACCAACCTGTCTTTCGACATATCAAGACCTGGAAAGACGCTATTCCTCTTCCCGACATAGGGTTTGACGAAAGAAAAAAAGCCATGAACAACTTGCAGGAGACAAACCCCGGATTGCTTTTCTCAGGCTCTCATCTAACGGGTCCTCCCCTTCCCAATTGCCTCGACTCTCGTTAAATTAAACCCGTCTGCAGTTCTTTCCCTCTTTGACTTCCGCATCCCAATCCATACGCTTTTCGCTGTGATTATCGACCTATCAACCCTAATCAACAAACTCGCAATCCGTCCGCAAAAACGGTCGAAGCATAGAGCAGAGTAAGAAAGAACATGGATTGGAACGAAAGCCGTGTCTTGCTTTGGTTGGCATCTATCCTCTACGGGATTGGTTTGATTTCGGGGCTACGATTGGTTTCGAAAAGCAACAAACTGATTTCCTCCATACTTCCTCTCGCCATTATCATTGCGGGGTTCGTTGCCCAGACCCAAGGCTTGGCCTTGAGAGGACAATTGGTCAAAGGCTGCCCTTTGGGCAATGGGATGGAGCGCATACAATTCATTGCTTGGTCCTTGGTTGTCGGCTATCTGATTATTCGGGTTCTCTTTCGTTTAAACTTATTGGGGTCTTTCGCAGCCGGAGTCGCCTCTATCGGCGGGGCTATCTCTCTATCAATCCCCTCCCTTGATTCCTCTTATTGGGAAAACGACGACTATACCGGTATTTTCCCGAACCACTGGGTAGAGCTGCACGCATCAGTGGCAATATTCAGCTACGGGATCTTTGGTCTTCTGGCAACGGTTAGCGTCATGTACTTAATTCAGCAAAAAGCTTTGATTTCCAGACGACCCGGTTCACTAGCCCCCTTTTTGCCATCGGTTCAGCAACTTGAAACCGCGGGTTCAAGGCTTTTGCTTATCGGGGCGGTCTTCCTCACTTGCTCCCTAGTGGTCGGCTCGCTTGATTGGACCCGTCCCGGTGGTTCGGTCAGTTACTCCAAAGTCGTGGTGATCATTACATTGTGGTTGGCCTATTGCTCACTCTGGTGGCTTCACTTCCGCCAAAAGCTTTTTGGGCAAAAGTTCGCCAAAATCTGTATTGTCCTCTTCGCAGTGGCTATTTTGTCTCTCGGGGTAGTTCGTTCCGCAGTTTCGGATGATACTACTTCATCTCCGGAATCTCACACCAGCGATGCCAACTAAAGAACCAAAGCTCTTCCTGCTAGGTAGTTCGCACAAAGTGGCCTCGCTCAATGAGCGTGAGCTGATAAGCTTGCCCTCCGATGAAGTAGATTCGTTTTACCAAGGCCTGCGATCATTACCGGGAATGAAAGAATGCCTTGTGCTCAACACTTGCAACCGAACGGAAATCTACGGTACGGGAAATGGAAGTTCTCCTCTTCTTTCAGTTCGTGACTATTTGAAGGATTTCCGCCAATTGGAGGCTGACTTTCTGGATCGTCATTTTTACCAACATGAAGGCGAAGCCGTGGTTCGTCACGCTTTCGAAGTCGCTTCGGGAATTGACTCACAAATGGTTGGAGAAACGGAGATTCTAGGACAAGTCAAAGACGCCTATGAGGATGCTCTGTGCCGGAAAAGCTCGGGAAAGATACTCAATCGCGTTTTCCAGAGAAGCTTCCAAGCCGCGAAGTGGGCCCGAACTCACACCGGGATATCAAGGGGACAAGTCAATCTGGGTAACGTGATCAGCGATCTCGCTCGAAGAATTTTCGGACGGGTGGAAGAATGCAGGTTTCTCGTTGTTGGCGCTGGGGAAGTGGCAGAAAGAGCCATGGAATCCTTCAATTCAAGGGGTTGTCAATCCATAACGGTTACAGGAAGAACCTTTAATTGGTGCCCGTTGAGCCGAAGAAAACCCGATGAATTGGCTGACAAATTTGGTGGATTCGCACTTTCCTTTGAAAAATTCCAAGACTCCCTCCACCTGTTTGACGTCATCCTTACTTCAACTGCGAGTGGCAAAATAATGATCGGCGTTGATCAAATCAAGCAGGCCATGAAGAAAAGACCTTCCAAGCCTCTTTTTCTGATCGATGCTTCGGTTCCAAGGAACATCGAAGGAAATACGGCCAATACGGACAATGTTTACCTTTACAATATGGACGACATTTCGGCCATCGCCAATGAGAACCTGAAATCAAGAATGGCAGAGGTCGACCGTTGCAGGGGAGCTCTTGCCAGTAGAGCCATCAGGCTCTGGGACCAATTACTCAATCAATCGAGTTCCCCCTCCTGAAGCAACCATTCGGCCGGGCCTCGGTCAGGTTGTTGAGTCAGAGAATCAATCAGGCTTTGAGCCGACTTCTCAAAGGCCAAACGACTATCCTTTGATTCAATAATTTCCGACATGGCGGCGGCAAGAGTTGGACCGTTGGCCGCTCCTTGAAGGAATTCCCGATAAGGGGGTGCGTCGGGCAAAAGCAAATTAGCCATTCCGAGAAAAGGAACCTTTACGAGAAAACGCCCCAACCAGTAAGTCAAGGGATGCGCCCGATACGCAATAACTCCGGGAATACCTGCTATTGAGCAAGCCAAGGACATGGTTCCGGAACTCATCAATACCGCTCGTGATCTTATTCCCCTCTTGCAATCCCCGACTACGATCTTCTTTCCCAAACCGGGGCGCGAATCGATCAAAGACCGAACAACCTGTTCGATCTTGGCATCCGGGACTGGTACGAGTCCATCTAGGTTCGGAAAATCTTTTAGTAAAATCTCAAAAGCGTCCAGGAAGGAGGGTAATATTCGCTCGATTGGTTGAACGCGACTCCCGGGAAGAAGAGCGACAGGGCCTTCTTCGTCGTATGAAATCGGCGATTGGTAATCAGATTGAGCAAAGGGGTGACCGACGAAGGTGACAGGCAAATCAACGTCCTTATAGCAATCAAGCTCGAAGGGGAACAAAACGGCCAATCCATCCAAAACTTTTTCCATTAAGAAACGTCGCTTGGGCTTCCATGCCCAAAGTTGTGGACTAACGTAGTGAAGAACCTTTACCTTTCCGCCACCCTTCACCGAAATCCCTCTATCCTTCAGTGCCTTTGCCAATCTCAAATTAAAACCCGGATAGTCGACAAGAAGAACCACCTTGGGTTTACTTTGCTCGATCCAATCCAAAGTACGATCAAAAAGTCGCTTGAAAAAACCGTAGTTTTTCAAGACTTCGAAAATCCCCACAACCGAATGGTCGACTAAATCAAAGAGCACCGATGCTCCTTTTGCTCTAATCTCAGCACCTCCAAGGGCGGATATGGAAAGCTCCGGTTTTCTTTCAAGCAATTCCTCCACCAGCAGGGAAGCATGTTCATCCCCGGACGCTTCGCCGGCTACGATCAACAGATCGATCGTGTCCCTCTTGGCGGACGGAAACGCGTCGGGAGCCTTCAATTCACCAAGCCGATTGAATTTGCTTGGTCACGGCCAAGGCCACTTCCAAGGCGGATTTACCGAATGCTCCATCCGTCTTTGGCGTACTTGCCTCACGAACACACTCGACGAAAGCACTTAACTCCAAGGCCAAAGGTTCTCCCTTTTCGACGGGAACTTCGTTCTTCTCCAATCCAACTCCGGATTTGCGAATCAGGTGTCCTTTTTGATTCATGAAATCCAAAGACAGATAGCCACTGTCCTGAAAGACCCTGATTTCTCTGGCTTTTTTTTCACTCACTCGACTTGCGCTTAGGTTTGCAACGCATCCATTATCAAAGACCAGACGCGCATTGGCAATATCTTCGGTTGGCGAGAGCACCCGAACACCAATTGCATCTACCTTGCGGATTGGCGAAGAAATCAAAGCCATCACGATTCCAATGTCGTGGATCATCAAGTCCAGCACAACCCCCACCTCCGTTCCTCTTGGCTGAAAGGGAGCAAGCCTCTCGACGGTAAGATACCTCGGATGCTCGACCTTCTCTTCGAGAAATGCCATGACCGGGTTATAATGTTCGATGTGCCCTACTTGCAATACGGTGGCTGATTTCTGAGCCTGCTCAAGAAGAGACTCAGCCTCGGGAACTGAAACGCAAAGAGGTTTTTCCACCAAAAGATGGCAGCCTTTCTTCATTAAAGGGAGGGCAACTTCAGCGTGCTTGTCCGTCGGGCAAACTACACTTACGACCTCACACGCATCTGCCAATTCCTCCAATTCCGAGAAACGTTGGCAACCATACTCCAAACAAATTTTCTCGGCCGCCTCGTCGTTTGGCTCGAAAACCCCGGTAAGTTCGCATCCTTCGAGGGAATGATAAATTCTGGCATGATGCCTACCCAAATAGCCAACACCGGCTACTCCACAACTAATTTTCTTCGTCATTTGCTTTTCTTTCTATTTCCTCGAACTCTTCATCCGTAATCAATTTCCCTTCCTTCAAAAAGACTCGCGAATCAGCGGATTCGGCAAAAATTGGGTTGTGCGTAACAAGAATCAATCCTGTTTTTTCTTCGTCGCAGGCAGTCATTAAAAGATCCATAACCTGACCACCAGTGCGCTCGTCTAGATTCCCCGTAGGCTCATCCGCAAGCAAGACCCTCGGCTTATTGATCAAAGCACGGGCAATCGCTACGCGTTGACGCTCGCCACCTGATAATTTGTTCGGGATCTGTTTTGCCTTGTCCCCTACGCCCATGCGGGACAACAAAGAGCGAGCCCGATCCTCTGAATCGCGATTTACGCTGGAACTCAACCGAGCCGCCATAAGAATATTTTCCAATACGTTCAACTCGGGAATCAGATAATAGGCTTGATACACAACCCCTAGAAAATCAGCTCGCATAACCGACTCTCTCGAGGAAGGAGACGAAGAAGCCGTCATTTTACGACCATCCCATGAAACCGTTCCGGCGTCTGCTTTTTCCAAGCGGGCAAGCAAGTTGAGGAGGGTCGTCTTTCCGCAACCCGAGGAACCTTGGATACTAAGGGAGGAAGCCTCTTCGAGCCGGATGTCCGCATCCGCCAAAACCCGAATCGACCCATCCCCCAAACGGAAGCTTTTGCTCAAGCCATTGGCCTCCATGACCAACTTTTTATTTCGCTCATTCACTTCTCAATGAATCGGCGGGATTAAGTCTCGTCGCCCGCAAAGCAGGAAGTAATCCGGCGACGGTGGAAACTAAAACGGCAAACAAGGCAAAGGAGAGAAAAGTTGAGAGACTTTCTGATGACTCCCAAGGGAACGGAACTTCCAAACTGTGAAAATTATAAAATTGAGCGACTCCAGCTTGGCCATCGCTACCTGCTATTCTCTCCACAATAAAAGTCATGATCACCTCCCGGTAGCGGATGAAAAGAAGAGCCAAGCCACAACCGAGAACAGCCCCGAGCCCACCGATGATAAAACCCTGCAGGCAAAAGACCATCCCCACCGAAAAACGCCGCCCTCCCATGGCGATCAGTAGACCGATCTCCCTGATCTTTCTCAAAACCGTAGTCATCAAGGCAATGGCAATGGCAAAGGCAGCCACCAAACCAATGGGGATCATGATCAAAACCATCAAGTATTCCTCGAATTTGAGGAGCTCGAAAAACCAAGCATTCTCGACAAACCACGGAACAACCGCCCAATCTTCCTCAAGAACAAGTTCCAACTCTCGACACTTTTTCTGCAACTGCACTTCGTTCCGGGCGACAGGTCCGGAAAACTTAAGATAAAAGCCATCGCAAGCGCCTTCCTGATCCCTCATGTCCGCCATAAAGCGCATCGTTCCAATCAGGGCTTCCATTTGAAAACCCTGCCAAGGAACCTCAAAAATACCCCCCACTCGTACTTCTCTTGGTGGAATCATTTCATCCGCCTTGGCTTGATCGATCATGCTCGGAGAAAAGATTTCTATCTTGTTCGCCTTGAACACCTGGAAAAGGAAACGATCGCCCGCCACGAAAGGGTCCGCTCCTTGCGATATTTCAAACACCGGATAGCCAAATCCCAAATCCAATGATCCTTTTTCGTATTCCCACACGAACTCGTCCCCTGAAACATTTTCACGCACGACACAGGAACCTTCACTCGGCATGAAGAGCAGTTCCCATTCGCCGGACTCCACATAGGAATCAAGGCGGGTCACCCGGACTGGGCTTTGCTCCGTGGATTCGGGCAAGGTTGCGTTGGCCTCGTATACCTGAACGACGGCCGACGGACGAACCCCGAGGCGATTCGCCGTCTGTGAGCTAAGAAATACGACGTCATCCTCAAGCATCTCCATCGTAGGTAGTGGAGTCACGTCTTCGGCATCGTGTGCTTGGAGACGGAGCATTCCACCTTTTAGGAAGTCATCGACCGGAAGAACTTCGTCCCCGTCCTCCGGTTGCAAGCCCATGCAAAAAGGGATGGCATGATAATTTCCACTTTGAAGCAGGAGTTGAGCCTGCAAATAAGGCGTTACTCCCACGACGTTATCGATCTTTCTCAATCGAGGTGGGATTTTGTCCCAACTAGCATACGGTTTCAAGGGGACGACTCGGGCATGGCCTTGGGCATTGATGATGTCTTTACGGAATTTTTGCTGAAACCCCTGCATGAAGGCGATTACCACGATCATTACGTTCACCCCAAGAGCGACCCCGATAATGGAAAGAAGGGAAAAGAAGGAAACCTTCTTGCCGCTTGGGAAGAGTTGCTTCCAAGCAAGGTACAGAGGCCAAGGCACCTTCATCCTAGTCCTTCGGATGCGTCTCCCCTTCCGCAGGCCACTCGCTCAACCCAGAAAAGTTGCCATCAAGAAGGGTATGGTTCCAATCTTCGGGCAAAAGGGGCAGCACGGTTTCTCTCCAACGATCTGAGATACCCAGTTCCGGCAAAGGATAATCCTCCTCGAGAAAGTGAACGTATCCGAAGTAGGAAGCCACCAAAACGGCTAAGAACACAAGCATCTTGACCAACCTTTTGAGCACCGCATACAGCATGAGGATGCAAAGCAGCAACAAGGCAATCGTGAGAAGGGGGTGACCGAGGATTCGTTCAATGACTGTTTCCATTCACCGTCATATTGCTCAAATCCGGTTTTCAGGACAACGAAAAACCTAGGGCTCGACAACGGAATCAGGAGAGTTTCGAGGCAAATCGTTCGGACGAACGGGAGGCTCGAAACCACGGCGGGCCAATTTGCCCAAGAGGTCATTCATATCACGTTGCAATAAACGAGCTTTGGTTGCAGCTTTGGCCGTTTCTTCCCTTCGCACCCGCAAACGCGTTTCCCATCCGCGGCGCTGCCCTTCCTCGATGAAACCCTCTTCTCCGGGAAGCAATTCCTCCATCTCTGCGAATCGGGCCATTTGCACGGCCAAACTTATTTCCGATTCCTTCGCCAACATGGCATCAATTTCCGAAAGAAGGAGCTTTTTTCTCAAGACAAGCCATTGCATCTCCATCTCGAGAAGCTTTCTTTGACTCACCAAATCGGCATTTTCAGCGTGTAGAGCTTTGTAAGTAACTCCTTCCAAAGCAGCAAAACCCCTTTGGCCATGATGGTCTCCTCTGGGATCAGTTTGCCGGCATGAGCAAAGCGTCAGCAACCCAAAAGCAAGCCAAAGGCTTACTCTTTTCGAACTTGCTATTTCTGTTTCCAAGTTCCCTTTGAACTTCTAAACCAATGTCCCTTTTTGCCCTTGCCGATCATGGCCTTGGCAAAGACTTTGGCCGCCTCAGCGGTTGAACCTTCCGTCTTTTTGGCAAGGCTTGCAAAGAGAGCCTTTCGATCCTTGTTTTCAGCAGCGACCATCTTTTCCAATTCAGTCGAAGCATCGTCGCCGCGTATGTGAAGAAAGCCATCAACTCCCTCGCCTACGGTTCCCGTCCCCTTGGCTTTGATTACCTTGGACAGACGCTCCTTCATGCTAGTCGCATAGCTTGTGTCCGCTTGAACAAAAGGCCCGAGCAAGAGGCTAAGAGTGGTCAAAAGTAACAGTGAAAAATGAGTTTTCATGACAAATCAATGGTTGGTATCAAGTTAATGTTCGCTGGTTCGGTTTATTCTTCGTCTTCGTAAAGATCATCGAGGAAATCGTCGACTTCCTTCTCGATTTTGATCGTGATGGTATGATCAAGCGTAATGTGATGTTCGGTCTTGAGGGTAGTGCAACCGGTCAAGGAGGTGAAGATGCAAAATAAAACGATTTTGAGGAAATAGTTCATACCTTCCAAGATAAACTGAACTCACCTTCACATGCAACCGAGTATTGAAAATATTTGGAAAAGAAATGAGTCTGAAACACTAGTCGATTTTGAAAGCGGTCAGGCCAAATCCAAAATTACTTATATCAATACCCAATTTCTCAAAATCGAAATAGGCTCGCAAAATTTCAGGTAAACCGGCAACGAAGTTCACATTGTTGTCCAACGAAATAATCCTCCTACCCGAATCGGATTTCCCCAAGATCGAGACGACAATTTCTCGCTTTCCGTCCAATGCTTTGAACAGAATCCTCATGGATTCCAGTTTCAAATCCTTCATCGCTTCCTCGGTCATCTTCATTCTTTGATACTCGGATGATCCTTTCTCCAACCCCTTGAGCAACGCCCCATTGGACTTACTACTAAGCCATGCCCCGGAAGACGGGTCCAGCATGACAAGCCCGTTCGAGAAGTCCCACTGACCTTCCTCGTTCGAAAAAGTTATGTCGCCGGAAAAGTTTCCGTCAATCCGGACATCCTGCACGGCTAGCAAATTTGCAACTTCCTGGCCATCCACCCCCGTAATTCTGGTGTTGATCCTGAAGCCATCCCGATACAACTTGAAGGCGCTTTTTCTCAATCCGACCTCCCCTCCCCACATCGAGCCTTTGGCAATTTCAATCACGACTGTTTCGTCTGGGTTCACACGGAATGAAAAACTGCCATCCACGATCTCCAAGTCTCCGATCGATATCCGATCGAAAGAGATCGTCTGCGTCCCCTTGGTAGACAAAGGTTCGATAGACTCGATTGCAACGACCCCCTCGATTCCCTCAATTACGATATCCTGCATGGGAATACGCAAAGTTGACCCCCTGAAAACAAAACGGGGAGCGTCTGGTCTGTCTTCGGGGATCTCAATGTGCATTTTTGCCGGGTTCAGGTCGAAGGTCAGTCCGCTTGCTTCGAAACTGAGGGCATCCATCAGGATTCGCTCCAAACTTTCCATCCTGAAAGTGAAGGCCACGTTTTCCACTAACGATTCGAGCCCAAACATGATTCGTTCACCCGATACGACCTGCGGGTTTGCAATCTTCGGAAACTCTTCATAATCCAACAGACCGGAATAGGAAAAATTGACGAAACCAATTCCCTCGAAAGTAGCGTCACTAGGAGGGATAGTCACCAGGACCCGGGTGCCCATTTCGGGAAAAAGAATAGAGACGGATCCTTCGTTTAAGAAAACAAGGTCGTTTTCATAAGAAATCTTTTCGTAGAAAAACTTTTGGGTTTGACCAATCATGGATTCCGGCAAAGCGGACCCTCCGGCGGTCAAATCATCCAAATTAAAATCAAAAGAAGGCAGGCGAAAGTTGGAAACTTCAACCTGCGGAAGGTCTCCCATCGTCCAAATTTTATTGAACCGACCATTCAACTCGAATTGCTCTCCCTTTGCCCGAATACCAAGTTCGGCTCCAAAGAGCCCGCACCATTCAATAATGTCGATATTCGCATATGCCTTGGCCCGCCAATTCGTCATATCCATTGATTCGGGGACCAAAAAACAAAAGCCTTTGGAGGCGTTGACTTCATACCCGAACAAATCCAAAGCCAAGTTACTGGCATTAAGTTCGAGCAAAAGGTCGGTCAGAGAATTTTCCCACACTTTGCCGGAAGCAGTCAGTTCAAATTCTCCACCGAGCAAAGAAAGTTCCTCGGGTTCGGTCCCCTCGGCATTCGAAATCTCATCCAACGGAAACTGTAATTTGGCCAAATCCAAAATTTTCATACGAGCCGCTGCAAAGATACCAGATTCATCTCGATCCACGTTCAAGTCAGAATCAAAGAGGCAACCGAGAAAAGAGCCGTCTAATGAAAGCTTGATCAAGTTGGGATAAAAATCCGCTTGAAGGAGGGATAAATCAATCGGGAAAAGGGCTTCTTTCTTGGTCCAACTGAGTCGCGAATCTCTCACCCTGAGATGAGTCAAGGATGGTGCCTCCAGAAAGGAGGCAAGCATGGACTCGGCCGACTCGGTTTCGGCCTCCTTGCTTTCGGGGTCGGAAGGCAAGAGACTGTCCCCTGAAAGCTCAAGCGATACCCCCGTCAATGAGATCGCTTCGATTTTTCCCTTTGCAAGAGATCCCGGCGAATAGAAAATCTCGGCATGTTTGATACCAAAACTCAGGCTTTGGTCTTTCTTCATTTGCAGACCGGAAAAACGGGAAAGCCAAGGATCAACCTGCTCGACCTCGACTTCAACTGCCGAAAAGCCCAAATCCTCGGTCTGTCCGCGCAAAGCCCATTCGACGAGATTGGGCAAGGCAGACCAAATCCCAAAAAACACGAAGAACAAGAACAGTAAGCAAGTTACCATTTTTTTCTTAAGGGTGGCGTTCTTCCAAAAAGCGATCATGGGGTAAAAAGGTTCATAACAAGATGCCAACTTAAAGCTACTTGAAAAGCCAAAAGTATCCTTTCCTTGGTTGCGCTTGAAAAAATTACTTTTTCGGATGATAAACTGAAAACATGATCAAAGTAGGTTTTATTGGAGCAGGAGATATAGCATACCTCCACGGAGAAGGAGTGAACTCTTCGGCAGGTGCCGAATTGACCGGCATTTGGAACCGTACTCGTTCCAAGGCGGAGGAAAAAGCCAAGCTTTTCGGAACCAAGGTTTTCGACAGCGTGGAGGAATTGATCGTGGCAGTCGACGTCGTCTACGTTCTCACCAACATGGAAACCCACCATTCCTATTCCATGCAGGCCATTGAAGCCGGCAAGCACGTGCTCGTTGAGAAACCCACTGCAGTCACGATTGCCCAGATCGAAGAAATCAAAGAGGCGGCCGAACGCAAAGGAGTCCAAGTCGCTCCGGTACATAATTACATCTACGAACCCTCCGTCATGCGGGCAAAGGACATGATCGAAAGCGGAAAGCTCGGTGAAATCGTTTCCCTTTACGTCCTCTACAACATTCACCACCCTGAAGAAGTTGCCGGCAGGTATCCCGGTGTCATCCGTCAAATCCTTACCCACCATGCCTACTGCACGCTCTATCTTTCGGGAGCGCCCAAAATGGCCTCCTGCATGAAAGCTACGATCAACGACGGTAGCGTTCCGCAAGAGAACCTAGCCATGGTCACACTGCAAATGCAAAACAACTCCCTTTCACACTTGTGCGCCAGTTTTGCCTCCGACGACCATGCCGGGGATCCTTGGACCTTCATGATCAAAGTAATCGGAACCAAGGGAGCTACCCGTTACAGTTATCGAGATTGGGTGGAGAATACGCCCGCCGTCGTTCACTCCCAAACTTATTCTGCTTACCCCTACACCATCCGTTCCATGGGTAAGCATTTCCTCGATGAAGTCATTGGCAAAGGCAAAAAACCACTATCCACTTTGGACGATGCCATTACTTGCATGAAAATCATCGAGGCTTGCGAGCAATCAGTCGAAGAGCAAAGGCACGTCTCTGTCTAAGATTCGGGCAACCCGGCCAATTCAGAAATGATTGGGGTCATTGCAACTTGGCGGGACGCCCTGCATCAGGTTCTCGATCTTTATGAAAGAAAAAGAGGTGCAATCCAGGTATTCTTTCCGATCCTCTTCCTCTTCTTCATTGTTCTGAACATAGTCTGCTACTGGTGGGCCATCTACACGGCTTTTCCTCAGTACATGATGACCCACGAAGCCTCTCACTATATCAAGCTCCAAATCCCAGTGGGAATTTTCGGAGCCCTTTTCGACAGCCTTTCTTTCTTCATAACGATTTGGATCATTCGCCGTGCCCTCGCCTCGACCAAGACCTCCGAATACGTCTTCCATCTTTCTTTGGATCTCGTCATTGCGGTCTTGGCTACCCTTTGGGTGCTCTTCGTATTTACCTTCGGGGGTTGGATCATCAGCCTGTGGGAAAGCGCTCCGGAAGAACTTGCTCAGAGGGGAACCAAGTACACCAACCGGGCCGTTCAAGCTCTTCAGGATCCTACCGGGCGGGAAAATGCCAAGAACATTTACTTCGGTATGATCATGGGGGTATCCGCCGCCCTTCCCACTTGTCTTCATCTGTTCTTGTTCTTCCTGTCTTTGTTCAGGAAACTGAAAAGCTCTCTCTTGCCTTCAGAGAACAACGAGCCTGATCTCCAAGAAAAGCAATAACCCAATTGATCTCTTGCCAAACTCTTGTCCAAGGCGGTATAGCATTGTTCCATGAACCGACGATCTTTCATCTACCAAGCAAGCGGCTTAGCGCTTTGTCTTCCAACCTTTGCAAGTGAATCAGGCCTTCCTTACCTAGACAAAGTCGGCCTTCAGTTGTACACCCTGCGCAACCCGATCAAGCAAGACCTCGGCAAAACAATCCGAGAGGTTTCCAAAATTGGATACAAGCAGGTTGAGCCTTATGGATTTCCTTCCCCCCAAGCCATTGAAATGATCAGGCAATCCCGCGAACGGGGCATGCAAGTCAACTCTTCTCATTTTGACTGGAATTCCCTCTTGGCACCCGAGAAAAAAGGGGTTCAACCCTTTGAGAAAATTCTCGAGACCGCCCGCGAACACAAGCTTACGGATCTCGTTGTCCCCTACCTGCATGAGGTTGACCGAACCGACTTGTCCGCTTACGAAAAAACGGCCGAGTTGCTAAACAAAGGAGCCACCCTAGCCAAGCAGGCAGGTATCCGTTTGGCGTATCACAACCATGCCTTCGAATTCAAACCTATGAACAAAGGCAAAACGGGCTACGACGTCTTCATGGAATCGTTCTCCTCCGAAATGTTCTTCGAAGTCGACGTCTTTTGGGTAAAAGTGGGCGGCGTAGACCCGGTTTCCATGATTCGAAAACTCGGACGGCGTATTTCACAGCTCCACCTCAAGGACTTGAAAAAGGGAACCGTTTGCCCGAATTACGGAAAGCTCGACCCGGATGCCTTTGATGAAATCGGAGATGGCATGATACCGATGAAACCGATCATGCGGGCAGCTCAAAAGGCTGGGGTCAAGCATTGCCATGTCGAGCAGGACCACTCCCCTTCCCCACTGCAAAGCATCCGCAAGAGCCTCAATCATCTCAATTCGTGACCCCCAAAATAGTTCTTCTCCTCGGAGCTTTCCTGTGCCTTTCGGCTCACGCGAAAGTCAAAAACATATTGCTGATCGTTTCCGACGACCTCAAAGCCGATGCCCTCGGATGCTATGGGAACCAGGTTGCCCAAACTCCCAACATCGATGCATTGGCCGAGGTGGGAACCCTCTTTGAAAACGCCTACTGTCAAGGAACAGTCTGCCGCCCTTCCAGGGCAAGTTTCATGCGTGGACGCTATCGGGGAGAAAGGGAAATTACCTGGGGCGAACATTTTCAAAAAAACGGATATTCAAGCACCCGTGTAGGCAAAATTTTTCACATGCGCGTACCCGGGGACATCATTCCCGGAACCGACGGCGACGACGTGCCGGAATGTTGGTCGGCCAAATACAACATGCCCGGCAAAGAGGCCCACACGCCTGGAAACTACGCTTGCCTGAACCTCAACAAGTTCACCACCGAACTCGCTGGTCGCCAGTCCACCAAAATGCCCTACCGGATGTTCGTTACGGTTGATTACGTCGGAAATGGTTCCGATCAACCGGACTGGAAAGCGGCAACCAAATCAATCGAGCTTCTGCAAAGCTTCAAGAAAGACGACCAACCCTTCTTTCTGGCAACCGGTTTCGTCCGCCCCCACTATCCGAACGTTGCCCCCGAGCAGTATTTCGCTCGCTATCCCTTCAGCCAAATGAAACTCCCTTTCGTGCCGAATGGGGATTGGGACGACATGCCCAAAGCGGGTATCTCGAGTTCCAATTCCAAAAAATATGGAATCGACAAATTTCCCGACAATCAAAAAAGGATGTGGGCAGGGTACTTGGCGACCGTTACCTTCATGGACGAGCAGGTCGGGCGGATTCTAAAAACCCTCAAGGAACTGGGTCTCGACAATGACACCGCCGTATTCTTCACCAGCGACCACGGCTACCTCCTCGGGGAGCACCACTTTTGGCAAAAGGGAAACCTGAGGGAAGAAGTAACCCGCGTGCCGCTCATCATGAAAGTGCCCGGTCAAAAGCCCGCAAAGAATTCCTCCATAGTCGAGTTGGTCGACATGTTTCCAACGGCCTGCGACCTCACTGGATTGCCAATCCCCAAGAGCGTTCAAGGCACGAGTCTCCTGCCCATTTTGGAAAACCCCAAGGCTTCGGTGAAAAAGACGGCCTTTTCTTTCGCGGGGGGTGGAATTTCCATGAGAACCCCGAACTGGTCATACATGCGATACAAAGACGGAAGCGAAGAACTCTACGATATGAAAAAAGACCCCAAGCAATTCAAAAACCTCGCGAAGATTTCCGCTTTTAAAACAGAATTGCAAACCCAGCGAAGGCTCTACGAAAAGAGAATCAAAGCCCTTTGAACTGAGCAGTCGCTTCTCCCCGAATAGTCCTCAACAGGACTCTTTGGCCGCCGCGACAAAAAGATCGCAAAACGCGTCCACCGTATCATCGATAGGCTTGGCATAACCACCGCCCATGAAAACCAGAAGGGGGCGGTCGATCTTTCTGCGCCAATCAAATACTTTTTTATTTCTTTCACGCATCCCCTCTCTGCTCAAAGTAAGCAGGCCCAACGCATCCGACTCCAATCCATCCACCCCCGCCTGAAAAAGAACAAGGTCGAAGTTTTCAGATGAAAGATCATCAAGGACTCCATCAAGGACTTTCAGATATTCCTCGTCACCCGTCCCATTCTCAAAACCAATATCAAGATCACTCTTTTTCTTGCGGAACGGAAAATTATTTTCCGCATGCAAAGAAACGGTAAAGACTCTCTTGTCTCCTGTAAAGATTTCCGCCGTTCCGTCCCCTTGGTGAACGTCCAGGTCGAGGATCAATATGCGGGCAATGCCCGGGCGAACCAAAGCCGACTCGGCGCAAACCGCCAAATCGTTGAAAATACAATAACCCGAACCTTCTCTGCGGAAAGCGTGATGGGTCCCTCCCGCCATGTTTCCAGCCAGCGGAATTCCCGTGAGAACGTCATCCAGTCCCTCAAGGGCACCTCCGACCAAACGCAAAGTACGAGGAATGATCTCCTTCTTCCAAGGTCTCAGTCCAATCCTCCTGACCTCTTTCTCGCCGAGGCTTCCATTCAAGAAATTTTCGACGTAAAGTTCGTCATGGACGAGCAAAATTTCCTCACGAGTCGCCAAACGGGGTTCCTTCACCGTGATCTGTCCGGAGGTATCCATCTTTTTCAGGCGCTGAGCCAACAAACGGTAACGATCCACCGGGAATCGGGCAGTTCTGTCCAAACCGTCGGAATACAATGGGTGGTAATAAAGTGGAAAAGATGCCATTGAAATCATCCTATTTCCATTCTTCCGTTTGTCCACTCAAGGCATTACGATTAAACTATGATTATGAGTTTTCAAAATGCATTTCTCGGTTCCCTTGTAGCAGACGCCGTATCCATGCCCGTCCATTGGTACTACGACGTCGACTCCCTCGATTGGGACTACGGTGATTTCGATCACTACGTCGCCCCCCGCAACCCTCACCCCGACAGCATCCTTTGGCGCTCCAAGTACGAACCCATTGGCGAAAAAGACGACATCCTTCGTGAGCAGGCTAAACATTGGGGCAAGCCCGGTTTACACTATCATCAGTTTCTCAAGGTTGGTGAAAACACCTTGAACCTGCAACTCGCGTGCGAACTTTATCGAGTAATCATCAAGCAGGGGAAATTTGATCCGGACGGTTGGCTTGAAAGATATGCCGAGGTAATGCTGACCCCGCAATGGCACAACGACACCTATGCAGAAGAGTACCACCGTGCGTTCTTTACCAATTATGCCCGAGGCAAGAAGTTATCCGCCTGTGGAATACCCGACCTTCACATCGGTGGACTCAGCTTGGTGCCAGCCTTGCTTGCAGGGCTCGAAGCCATTGGGCAAACGGATGAAGATCACCTTCTCGAATCAACCCGTCTTCTCGTAAAAGGAACTCATGACCACCCAAATACTCTTGGTGCGGCCAGGGACCTTACCCGGATCATCATAAGCTTGAGCAAAGGAACAGGCGTACGCAACACCCTGTCCGACTTGCAACTTTCGGACGTGCCCTTGAGTTCACTTAAAAAATGGGACAACCTTCCGGACAGACAGGTGGTTGGGAAGATTCTAAGCACTGCATGCTACCTCCCCGAGTCCTTTACCGCATCCCTTTACTTAGCATACAAATATGAGGATGACTTCACTCTCGCCGTGCTGGCCAACGCCAAGGTGGGAGGTGACAACTGCCACCGAGGAGTCGTGGTCGGTTCGGTCGTCGGAATGCAGACCGGAATTCCACAAAAATGGCTTCGCGATCTCAAGTCCCTCGAAGGGTTGAGTTGCGAACTGCCCTCTTCACCGGCCTGAAACGTGATCTTTTTTCGAGTTCCGCCGCAGCTTCCTGCACTTGGCCGAACAATAGAGGATTTGATCCCAAATTCCACGGAGCTTCCATTTCCTACGGTTCTCGAAGGGACGACCGCACTGCAAGCAGATTTTGCTCTGACTAGGGATTTGTCCCATCAGTATTGCGAATAGGAAACAATAAAAACAAGAGTCCAAAGAAAAGTTCTAAGCCAATTCGTTCTGATCAATCGAGCAATGACTTCCGGTTGCAAGCCCTTCTTGGCCAAAATGCGGTGGCAAGGAGCGGAAACGGCAAAGGTTACCAACCAAGCCCCGAGGACTCCAAAAAGTTTCAACCAAGCTAGGGTGTCCCCCACGAAAAAAGATGAACTTGCCGCCTCGATGAGTTGGAGGAACATCACGGGCAAAACGAAAAAACCAATTTGGTTGCAGTATTTGCGGTGCCACGAACCAAAAACACCCTCCTTCACCTGATGAAAAACGGGATAGATGATCAACTGCACGACCCATATCAGCACAAACATGGCAAAATCGACCGAAAGAGCATGCTCGTGGCAAAGCTCCAAAAGATACATCATTGGGTGCTCTCTTCGTTAATTGTTTCTTTCTTCATTGCCTGATGATGGAATTACAGTAAATCGGTATTTCAATTCAATGACAAACCCGACTCCACCGAATCGTCGAAAAACACCCCTCCTTTCGCTTGGGGTTTCTTTTTTGCTTCTTTTCGCTTGCGGCGAATCGAAGCCAACTGAAACAAATGGAAGAAACGCCAGGCAAACGGAAAACCAACTACCTCTTTTCCGAATTCTCATTCTCGGAGATTCTTTGACCGAGGGATACGGGGTTTCGGAAAGCGAAGCTTACCCAAGCCTCCTGGAAAAAAAACTAAACAAAGAACTAAGCCCTAAGACCAAAGTCCATTATAAGATCGTAAACGGCGGAATCAGCGGGGCAACGACGAGCGGTGGAGTTTCTCGAATCGAATGGTTTCTTCAATCCAAACCGGATTACCTGCTCGTAGCCCTAGGTGGGAACGACGGGTTGCGTGGAATCTCGCTTGACGAAATGAAAAAAAACATCGACCGCATACTCCAAGCGGCAAAGGAAAACGATATCCCGGTCATGCTGGCGGGGATGAAAATCCCTCCGAATTACGGTCCGGAGTATTCCCTCGCCTTTACCCAAGTTTTTGAGAAACTTGCCCATGTTCATGAAGTCCCGCTTATTCCTTTTTTGCTGGAAGGAGTCGGAGGCAACCCGAAATTAAACCTGCCCGACCGAATACACCCCAACCCCCTTGGGCACCAGGCAATTTGTCAAACCGTTTACAAAAGCCTCGTAGCCAATCTTAATTGATGCCTAGCCATGCAACCTCTCTTACGTCTAAAGAAAGTCACCAAGTCCTTTCACCAGGGAAGCCAAAGAATAGAAGTGCTCAACCAGCTTGAACTCACGCTCGAAAAAGGTGAAATCGTCTCTATTCTTGGTCAAAGCGGGAGTGGCAAATCGACTCTTCTTTCCTTGCTCGCCGGTCTTGACCACCCTGATTTAGGTACTATAGAGGTCAACGGAGAAAATTTGGCAAAGCTCAGCCAAGACGAGCTTAGTAAATTCAGGTCCGAGAACCTAGGGATCGTTTTCCAAAAGTACCATCTCATGAGCAACCTGACGGCCCTCGAAAACGTCGGTCTTCCTTTGGAACTTCAAGGCATGAAAGAATTCGGCGAACCAGCCAGAAAGGCTTTGAACTACGTTGGTCTTTCCGACCGGGTAGCCCACTTCCCCTCGCAACTCTCAGGGGGTGAATGCCAACGGGTCGCGTTGGCTCGAGCCATGGTGAGCGAACCAAGTTTAATCCTGGCAGACGAACCATCGGGCAACCTCGATCAAAAGACAGGAAAGGAAATCATGGACTTGCTTTTCAAAATGTGCCGGGGCCGCGGCCAGAGCCTGATTTTAGTCACTCACAACCATGAGTTGGCCAAGCAATCCGACCGCACTCTGGTACTCTCCGATGGGCGGCTCAAGAGAGTGCAGTCAACCTAAGAAGAGTAAAAACCATGTCATTCGCCTTTCGCAACGCCTGGCGCGAAATCCGCAACAGCCGATCCTTTTGCTTATTCTACGTGGTAAACCTCGCCTTTGGGTTGGTTGGTTTCCTTACCGTTGATTCCTTCAAGCATTCGCTCGACGAGAAGGTTCGAGCCGAGTCCAAGATGATGCTTGGGGCGGATCTTGCAATTCGGGCAAGACGCGACCTCACCCCGGAAGAAAAGAAGCAAGCCTTTGGGCAATTGCCCGAAGGCACCGAAAAAATCGAAGTCACCGATTTCTTCTCGATGGTCGCCGGTCCGGGCGGCCGCAGTCGTCTGGTAAAGATCGTTGCCATGGATGAGGGCTTTCCTTTTTACGGATCATTCAAGCTCAAACTCGAAGGAGCCGTCCAAGGCAGCGATAAAAAACTGTTGCACGAAAGAAAATTTGCTTGGATCTATCCTGAGTTGGAAAGTCAATTGGAAGCCGGACTGGGAGACGAAATCACGATCGGAGAATCAACCTTCCGGGTTTCTGATTTAATAACCAAAGACAACGGCTTGCAATTTCAGTCCGCCGAATTGGCGCCGAAAGTTTTTATCGGCAAAGCCTTTCTCAAGGAAACCAATTTGCTTCTCCTCGGGAACACGGCCTTCCGAAACCATCTCTTCAAGCTACCCCCCGGAAATGACCCCGCCCAAATAGAGCAAGCCATCGACCAAGCCATCAGTTCACCGGAAGTACGGGTCTATTCTCACCAAAAGGCAGGGGAACGGGCGGGCAGGCTTTTGCAGTACCTTGGAGACTTTCTAAGCCTGGTATCTCTGGTAGCTCTTTTTCTCGCAACTTTGGGAAGCGGTTATCTTTTCCATTCTTTCCTGACCAAACGGACTTTGGACGTGGCCATCCTCGTCAGCCTGGGAGCAACTAGAAGAAAAGCCATCAGCACCTATTTGATTCAACTTGGCCTACTTGGCCTAATCGCCGCCATCCCCTCCCTCGTCGCCGCTTTTTTCTTCCTACCTCTTTTATCGGCCGCCATATCCGGAATCGCTTCCGATGAAATAGAAGTTTTTATCAGTCCCCAAAGTATCTTCATGGCTTTTCTGGTAGCCGTTTTCGCTGGTTGGACCATCGCTTTGCCTTGCCTACGCAAACTCGCCCGACTCAACCCGATCGCCCTTTTTCAGGAAGCCGCCCAACCCGGATCGCAAGGAACCCGCTGGACCTTTTTGTTTTTTCTTCCGGGCATTGTGGGCTTTTGGGGGCTCACCGTGCTGCAATCCGATTCTTGGAAGCTGGCCAACCTCTTTTTCGTAGCATTACTGGTCTCCGCAGTCATCCTGTATTTACTTGGCATGCTGGGACTGATGATCCTGAAAAGAGCTTTTGGTAAATCTAACTTGGCGCTCCGCTTTGCATCTCGTTCCCTCGCCCGCAATCCGAGCAGCTCGATTACCGGCTTTCTGGCGCTCGGCGTGGGCGTACTCCTGCTGAGTCTTATTCCTCAGTTCCAATACAGCTTGGAAAACGAAATTGGCATAAACCAACCCGAGAGCAAGTTACCCAAACTCTTTCTTTTCAACATACAGGAAAACGACGTCGAATCGCTTGTCCAAGTGCTCGCTTCGGAAAACAAACCCCTCCAAAACCTGACTCCCTGGGTCCGAGGGAAATTGCTTTCCGTAAAAGGAAGGAAGTACGAAGATTACGTGGGCAAAGATGAGGAATTCGCCAACTCGGACGATCAAAGAAGGAACAGGTTTCGCAGGCGGGGCTTCAATCTCAGCTACCGGGACCGCTTGCTTGAGAGCGAGGAGATTTTGGACGGAAGGATGGTCGCATCCTCCTATGATTCCAACTCGACCCGACCGGCCGAGATTTCGGTGGAGCAAAAATACGCCGAATCCCTGGATCTAGAATTGGGAGACCAACTGGAAATTGAAGTCGGAGGCGTTCCCATCCTCACTGAAGTCGTAAACTTGCGACGGGTCCGCTGGACCAGTTTCCAACCCAACTTTTTCGTACAGATGCAGCCCGGCGTGCTCGAAATGGCTCCAAAGACCTTCATAGGGACCTTGAGCGATTTAACCCAGAAAGAAAAAGAGGAGGTGCAGGATCTTCTCGTGGGTAAGTTCCCCTCGATGTCAATTCTCGACGTTGAGCGAACCGGTCAGGGCATTTTATCCGTGGTCAAGCAAATGACTTGGGCTCTTCAAGTGATGGCCGCCCTGTCGATCTTTGCGGGCCTGATCATCCTTTTTTGCGTGTCCCGTGAAAAAGCCTACAAACAAAGACAGGAACTCAACTTGCAAAAGGTTTTAGGCGCATCCTTCAACCACCTGCGCAATCAAGTACGTTTGGAGTTTGGAATGTTGGGATTGGCTGCATCCATCGTCGGAGCCTCCCTCAGCACTTTGGTCAGCTATGTTTTTTCTGAAATAATCTTCGACCGTGTCTGGAGTTTTTATTGGCCGCTTCCCGTCGGAATAAGCCTGATCGTAGTAACTCTGTCTATTCTCACAGCGGAAATTGCCACCCGGAAGACATTACGGTTAAAACCTTCGATTCTTCTACAAGAATCCTAGATTTTTCAAAGAGTTTTCCGAAATCCGATAATCAGGAAATAGGATCAATTCATCGAGCCTTGTCTGCAGGCTTTTCTAAATTCAAACGGATTCACTCCGTACTCGGTTTTGAAAGCCTCCGCAAAACGACTCGAGTTTCGGAAACCGACGCCCTCTGCTATGTTGGATATCCCATCGTCACTTGTGGAAAGCAATCGGGCTGCCTTTTGCATTCTTTGTTTTCTAAGGTAACGACCGATGGTCGTTCCATGAGTCCGCTTGAATCCCTGACGCAGTTTATATTCCGTCAATTCAAAATGTTCGCAAATGTCTTCTTGCGTGGGTGGACTGGTCAGGTTCTCGCGTAAATACTCACCTACTAACAGATATTTAAAATTCATAAACTCCACCTAAATGAGACTAAGTCTCAATATCAACAAATAAAAAAAGCCTTTTTTGGTGATTTTCCGGCAAAGTAAAATGAATTCCGTGATTGGGATCCTAGAGGCTGACGCAAATCAACTCGGACCCTGTTCTCAGTACAAAAGCTTCGTCGACGGAGGCAACTCCGTAGACCGTGCCTTCAATGGAAAGTTTGTTTTGAGCAAGTGCTTCGTTGGTTCCATCGGCCTTGAGCACGACCGTTACTCCATCTTTAGTGAAAAAATAAATTCGGCCCGAACTGCTTAGAGGAGAAGCCCAACAGGAAGCCGGCAAGCGGAGATTCCATTTCTTACTTCCATCCTTCAAGTCATGGCAAGTTGCAACACCGGCGCGGTTAACCAAATAAAGGCAATTTCCCGCAACCAAAGGAGAGCCGAAGCTCGAGCTCGCATCCTCGGCCACCCAAACGACTTTTGCCGAACCGTCCCCCTTACCCTTCCGAGAAAGGGCCATGGTCTGGTCGGGAGCGGAAGATCCCACCACAAGCAAATTCTCGTCAAGCGAAGGTGAAGCCACGGTATTTCCCGTGATATCATTTTTCTCCCACAAGCTCTTGCCGGTGAGGAAATCATAGGCTTCGACAATACCATTCGAACTGATGAAAAGAGTCTCTTCCTCTCCTGTTTGACTGAGGGTCGGCGTGCTCCAGGACACTCTTTCCTCACGCTCATTCCTCCAAAGAGTGCGACCGGTCTTTTTGTCGATACGCAGCAGGTAAGACGGACCCGAATGGTCGATCAGCAAGCCCAATGCACGCGTTGACTGAAAGAGTGACGACCCAATCCCATGATTACCAAGCATTGGCCCGTATTCTTCGGTCAGGGAACGTTTCCATAATTCATTACCCTCGTGACTGAGAGCGATGAGTTGTCCACTCTCAAAAAAGAGGTAAACCCCATTTCCGTCAACCACGGGACTTGGGGCAGCCTGAGAAACATATTGGGATCGTTTTATTTTGACGGGAGCCGGAAACTTTTTTTTCCATAGAATTTCCCCGGACGACAGCTCATGACAATGAACAAGTAAATGCTCGCTGAAATCCCCTTCCGTGGTGGTCGTGAAAACCCGCTCCCTCCAGACGACCGGAGTGGACTGACCGAATCCGCTTAGGGTTGACCTCCAACGCACGTTGCTTTCGTCGGACCACTTAACGGGAGACGTCATAGCCAAGGAACGACTGTTCCCATTTCCCCGGAAGCCCCCCCATTGGGCACCCTTGGAATCAGGCTGAGGAGATTCACTTTTTTCCTTCGACGAGGACTTTGACGAGAGATCATTTCTAAAATCCAACACCTCGAAGGAGTCCAAGTGGCCTTCGAAATCGGCTCCACCTATGAACACGACCTGCCCCTTCCCGATTGGAACCATACGGTGGAAAAAACGTTTGCCCACTACCTTCGATTTTGTGTCGGACCAAGACGAGTTGGGGTCATCGAAAATTCTCGGTTGGTAACTGAATCCGCAAGCCAACAAGCGTCCATTCAGATTACAGGCGGCGCTTCCAAAGGCTTTCAAGCGGTTGACCCCGGGGAAAGGCGTTTCATCGCTCCACTTGTTTGTATCGAGATCAAGCCTGCGAACGGCATTCGAAGTACCGTTGTCATCGAGACCACCAATCACGAAAAGAGAATTCCCCACGACCGCGGCCGAGTTCGCCCGGACCTTCCAGTTGGTTTTGGGTAGCTTGCGCCACTTGATGGGGTTCTCCGACAAGTCGGCCACCAGACCATGGTGATGCCATTCCACTCCTTGTCCGTCCTGCATATTCCAACCTCCAATGACATACAACTTGCCCTTGTGGGCAACCATTTCGTGTGAGGAGCGGGGTTGGGGGAGAGGGGTGAGATCCTTCCATTTCTTGGTCTTTGGATTGAATATGGAAACCACCGCAAGAGAGCTTAGGTTGGACTTCTTGCCGTCTTCGTTGGTCGCACGGGAACCACCGGCGAGGTATATTTTACCCTTGTACCCAGCCATTCCGAAACCTTGCATCGGACGATTGAAAGGCAAGCTCTCCCATTTACTAGCTTCCTTGAGGTTCACTCGCCCGAAATGAAGGGAATGGGTGATTTCGGAGTAAACGTGAGCTTCCCCGGTATGGCCCCCGTAAACATAAAGAAAATTCCCCGACTTGCAGGCGCCGAAACTCGTAACGGGCATCGGCAACCTTAGTTTATTCAAACTAGATTCCGCTCCCCATGATCCAAGGCAGAAAAAAGATAATGACGCTACAACACAGACTGATTTTAATAGTTTGGATTTCATTTTGGTAAAACTCTGTTTTTCATTTATCAAGATAACGGGTCAAAACTCAAAATCCAATCCGATGAAGCCATTGGTTCCGGGTTGCCTGTTTCTCTCCTCCGTTGAACTGGCGCTATGTCCGCCCCCTCTTCTTGCACTTGACCAGAGGAAGTACTTTTCATTCGTCAAATTGTTCAAGCCTCCTCTCAGTTTCAAATGGTCACCAATGTTGCGCCATGCGACCAAATCAAGGACGAGGGAACTCTCCACCGGCGGAGGTTCACCATTGAAATGATCGATATCCTCGGCTTTCTTGGCACTATTGAAAGTTGCGGAAACACGTGAACCCCAGATGTTTTCTGCAGTACGATAACCAAGGTAGAAGACCGTCTTCCAGGGTTCGACGGAGTTAAGGGGTTTGTTCAAGTCTTTTCTGAATCCCTTCGACCAGGAAGCGGAAACTCCTGCCTCAATGGCATTCGCGTTTTCTTCTTTGCCCGAAGATTCCCAATCCACACTCAATTCCAATCCATAAATTTCGACTTCCCCCAAATTCTCATTGGAATACAAATCCAACACCCCTTGACTCGGTTGCTTCGTAAGTTCAATGAAGCCATCGTAATAATTTTTGTAAAGTGAAACTTCGTATACGCCTGAGGAGAATCTTCCTTGAGTGCCGATCTCGAAACTGTCTGAAGTTTCTTCCTTCAGATTTGGATTTGCATCGATGATAAAGGCACTGGTCGTGCTGTTGGTAGGTGGATGTTCAAAGAAACCATTCAGTTCTTCGGCCGATGGATTTCTTATTCCACGGTTGTAGGAAAAATAAAAATTGATTTCAGAACTTAGCCATCTCAATACGGAAATACCGGGTGAACCGAGTACGGTATTCTCGTATTCCACGGGATTGAATCCCACGCTCGACGTGTTTGCTCGAAAAGAAGGGTCCTCCTTCGGGGAAACTTTGTAGTAATCGAAGCCTAGACTTGGTGTAACAACCCAAGCATCGTCTGTCCCCAAAGAAATTTCGTCCAAAACGAAAAGTCCCAAACGTCTTGCTTCGGAAGGAGCCATGCTTTTTTTGTCGTCAAAATTGACGCTCCCATTTTGGAGGGTGTCCATCTTGAGATATTTGCTTTCGATATTTGAAATGGATCCCTCCATTCCATAGATGAAACTATGACTGACCCCACCCTGGTCAAAGATCCTGTTGGCCTCCAAATCAATCCCCGTAATCCCGGTTTGAAAGCTAATGTCCCGCCTCCTTATTAGGTTGGTATCCGACCTGTCCTGGAAATTTACCGACTCTTGCAGCGCATCCTGCCAATAAATACGAGCCATAAGCTCTTCATAAAAATCCGTGCCACCTGCAGGGAAAAGTTCGCCCTCCAAAGACAAGCGACTTCTCGTTCTTTGGCTATCATGGGTAACATTTCTGTTATTGCCCGTTTCTATGGAATCGACGTCGGTAAAGACGTTCTGCTTAAAAAGATCGACTGCAGCCGTAAGTTTCCATGAATCGGCAGCATAAAGTGTTTTCAATACGCCTGCATTACTCTCGAAAGACTGAGGATCCGAGGGGGTATTGCTGTTGTTCTTGCGCTCCGATCCTTCGCGAAAACTGTATACAATGCTATGGGCCAAGAAACCATCTCCGTAAGCGGCCGTCAGACGGTTGTTGAAACTTTCGTTCACCGAGGAAAAGGTGGATGCATTTCTTGCCGCATAGCCCTTGAGATCTCCGCCCAATAGATTTTCTGGTCCAACCGTCCTCCCGTTGACCGCTCCACCCATTGCTCCGCTCCCGTATAGACTGGACGATGCCGACTTGTATAACTCGAACTGACCAAAAGTAGCGGGATCGAAGTAAACCCTGCCCGGACCGGACATTCCTCCCGCAGTAAGAAATTCTTGAGGCTGTCGAATACCGTCTACGCTTACGGAAATACGATTACCCTCCACTCCCCTCAAATTAATGGCCTTTTCACCGCTGCCGAGATAGGGAACCAAGGGGTCAGCTCCCGTAAAATCAAAAGGAACCGATACACCCGGCTCGTACTTAAGAGCATCCCCAATCGAAACAGATCCTCGACGTAGAAGATCTTCGGAACTGAGAGCGGAATCCGAACCCGCCGTGTCCAAGGTCGATTTCTCCGATTTGGTTGCGATGACGGTAATCGGCTTCAACTCGGGTCGTGGTTGGGCAACAAGTGACGAGTTCAGGTTCATCCCGCTTACGACAGCGCTCAACCAAAAACTCAGGCTAGGAAAAAAAAAAAGGAAGTTTTTCATTGAAAAAAATCACCGAGCGAAAAGATCTGAGACGGAAACCTAGGCTTACTCCGTGGACTCGATGGTTATCCAAGACTGTGAACCATAGTTATAGAACCTTGGCTTTTCTCCTCCGCTCTGAAAATACAACCAATTACTTGCATTGCTCTCGTAGAAGTAGGGATACGAACCAATGTTGGTAAATAGCCAACCTCTATCGGGCAGATAAAACCATCCATCCGTGTAAGGGGTTTCCGTCGCTCCTCTCGAACCAATCGCTGCGGAGATTTGATCGATCAAGGCTTTGTCTGAAGTCTTGGCGTCCATCCCCGCCAAAACTTCTTCCTTATCACTCAATCCATCTCCATCGGTATCAACCAAGGAAGGACTTGAAGCATGAAGAACCAACTCCTCGTAGTTGGTCAAACCATCCCCATCGTCATCTTTGTCATCCTTGGAGAAATTCGCCGTAACTTGGAGGTCGGATCCTGCAACCAAAGAAACTGGATTTAGAGAGCTCTCGACACCGCCGCTCCATGATGAGAAAAGATAGCCTGAGGAAGGGCTCGCCGCAAGAAGAACGGTGGACTTCAGATCATATGACCCGTCACCAGTGACCGTTCCACCCTCCGCGACCGTAGCCGTGATGGTTACTGTAAGAGAGGACAGGACCCAATTGCCTTCCGCGTCTCCAGGAGAATTATCAAGAATACCCTTGGTGGTTTGGTTATAGTAAGCGGGAAAGGAGTAAGTACTGCCGTCATTCCCCTCGAATCCCGGAGGAAGAATCATCCACTCCGTACCACCGGCCTCTATCTGAGTGCGGTTGAGCATTTCTTGCGTAGAGGTATTGTAAAGAACTTTGGCAAGATCGGGATTGGTCGCATTTTGGTCTACCGAACCGGGATCCTTTAATGTCCAACCGTTCTCTACGTCACTCTCCAAATCTTCCACAACCCTGTGAAATTTCAAATTGTAAAAAGCCGGATGCTTATATTTGTCGGGATATTTTGCAGGACTTAGCAACAACCAGTCAGTTGAACCGGAGGCGACTTGCTCGGGGGTGATGACCTGCTTGGTCTCAATGTTGTAGAGAACCTTGTTCACCGAACTGGAGTTTCCTTCTTGGGAATTACCGCTCGAGTTGCCGTCATCGACCGTCTGCAAAGGAAAGGTATGTTCTGCCAAGATCCATTGCCCGACCTGAGAGTCTTGACTGCTGTCCAAAACTTTCAGGGCCGATTTACTGTAATAGGCGGGATGGGAATAACCCGAGGTATAGGATGGATTGGGGTCGACAATCAACCAATCAGTACCACCGGATTGTATCTGTTGTGGGGTTACGAATTCTTTGGTTTCGCTGTTGTACAAGGCCTTCGGAACGGGAACGAGAATCCAATTGCCGACTTTTGAGCCAGTGCTTGAATCGACCACTTGATGTACGACCGAACTGTAATAAGCGGGGTGAGAGTAAGATGAAAAATTCGCATTTTGGGCATCCAACAAAGACCATTCGGTTTGACTGGAATTCACGCTGTCTGGAGTGATTACTTCCCTCGTAGCAATGTTATAAAGTGCCTTGGAAGTGGCAAAGGAGGAGGAGAAAGAAAGGAAGAAGATTAAAGAATAAGGAATGGAATGCAAAATGTGGATAGGTGGGATATTCATTGAAATATTGGGTCTCTCAACATATGAGACTGGGTCTCAATTACAAGAGCAAAGTCAAGGAGAGTTCACACAGCAGAACTTATTCGACGGAGAAGTTAGGCAACTTCGGCGTCAAAAAATATCATTTCAACTTGAGAACCGGTCTCAATTATAGCTTGTCTTGTAAAGATAGATCATTCATTTAGTTTTTTGAATNGAAAGCTGCAACAGAAGAGAATGAGNGNGTATCACTGGAATCAGACCCAGTGATTTGTTCTTGTTTCGCGGTTTCCGCATCGACTATCAAGATGGCAATGCACTCGGCGGAGGCTACCACTTCGGAAGAAATCGGCGAATTAACTTTTGCCGGAACCGGATGTGGAGCCTGTGCCTGCAGAATCGAAAGAATACTCGCCGGTTTCCCCGCCCAGTGCGGACCCTGCGCCCTTTGCCCCGCTTGTGGTCACATTTCCAAACTATGCCAGTGTAAAACCGCCTGAGAATAGAACATTTTCCATTCTTATCTTGTTTAATGCCGGACCTCGGCATAAGCTGTGGTAATGAAAGGCAATCCACAAGCTATCGAATGCCTCAATGCAGGTCTCACCATCGAACTCACCGCAGTCAATCAGTATTTCATACATTCCAAAATGTGCGAAAGTTGGGGACTCCATAAACTTGTCGTGCACTATTATGCTGAATCAATCGAAGAAATGAAACATGCCGAGGAAGCGATCGACCGCATTCTTTACCTCGATGGAGTCCCTGAAATCGCAAGGTACGACGTCATCCATTCAGGCAACTCACCTGAAGAGCAAATCTCCTTGAATATTGCCATGGAATCAAAAGGTGTCGCTACCTACAACGAAGCAATTCAAGTTTGTATCGACTGCAAGGATTCAGGAAGTCGCGAACTTATGGAGCGCATGGTCGTCGAGTCGGAGGAAAGCGTGGATTGGGCGGAAGCCCAGTTGGACCTGATTAAAATGGTCGGGCTTGAAAATTATCTCGCCCAACAAATCGGCGAACCCAAACAAGGTTAGGCTTTTTTTATTCTACCTGCCGGACTATGGAAGATTCCCTATGGTCTGGATATGAAACGGCGACGTTTGTCGAGGATTCGCATGAATAAAGATAACTTCAAACAGCAGAAAAAATCGATCTTTTCGGTTGGGGGTGCCCTCCGTGAGTACCTAAGTCATTACAAGAGAGAATTGGCTTTGCCCGTTGGATACGAAAATCTCCTCCAAAACGTGGACGCCTTCCCTTTGATGAACGACAAGAATGAGGATACTCTTTGGCAAACGATGGTCTACGATCAACATTACGGCCGGGAAATCTTCGAAGGGTTGAAGCAGATCTACGTATTGTTGCGTTCAGGCGGAGACAAGCAGATCCTCCCGAACCTCTACGTCGACCGAGTGGACTACTGCACTTTCGGAAACACCAAACCGTTTCGAATCCGGATCGTCAATCAGTACAACGACAACCACGACTACTTTTACGTCAAGAAAGCGGATACTTCCCGGATTTACGGACTGGAACTCGAGCAACTTCTTTCACCCAATGAAATCAATTTCCACGTTGACCGCGAAACCTTGGTCGAGGAGCATATCATTGGGGTCCCGGGAGACGATTTCATCGATAACTTTCTCGAACGCGAAGATCTCAACGAGGTTAGATTGGCCAAAGAGTTCATCAAGTTCAACGAGCGTTGCTTCGTCCGATTGCTCGGTGACATGCGGGCCTACAATTACGTCGTTGAGATGACCCCCGATTTCGAACAAAACCAATACCGGGTTCGGGCCATTGATTTTGATCAGCAATGCTATGAAGGCAGGCGTTCCTTTTACCTTCCTCAATTTTTCAAGAACAACCTTCCCGTGGTTACGCTTTGCTCACGTTTGATCAACTTGGAAACAAGTCACCAATACCAACGCGAGGAAAGAACCTTGATTAAGAGACGATTCAACGTCTCGCCCACTCGCATAAACAGCCTCAGGGAGTGCATGTGCGAGGACGTCATCTCAAGTGACGAAAAGCTCGATCAGTTGCGCTCCGAATTATCCCGTATGCACAAAGACCCACGCTTCGAAACATGTCGAAACATGGGAGAAGTCACCTTTCTCAATATCGCTGTGACTTTGGACTTGGAGGAACAGGGACCTCCTCGAATGCAATGACTTCTTTGCATGCGAATAGCTTTCTCGAATGCTCCGGAATTGTAACAAAGAGGGAAACCAACTGATGAGCCCCCTTGTAAAATTCCTTTTCCCACAGTCATCCCACTTGACCGCGCAAGGGTTATCGTGAAAGAAAAAGCTATGTACGGCATGGGGCGCAGACAGTTTCTTCAGGTGGGGGCATCCGGCCTCCTTCTTCCTGATTACTTCAATTTACGAGCACACTCGAAACAGACGGAAAATAAAAAGTTTCCATCCGGGTTTGGTCAAGCGAAGTCATGCATCATACTCTTTGCCTGGGGTGGATTAAGCCATTTGGATAGCTTGGATCCGAAGCCTGATGCAGAATCGGGAATCAGAGGAACCTTCCTTCCGATTCGAACCGCCACCAATGGCATTCAAGTAAGCGAACACCTGCCAGGTTTTGCCAAGACCACGAATGAATGGGCGATCGTCCGAAGCGTCCATCACAACGCTCCGAGCCATCGTTCGGGCGCTTATTGGAACCTCACTGGGCACGAACCACCAAACCTGGGCGGCAACTGGCCTGCGTCCAGAGACGACTGGCCATCCATCGGATCCATGGCTTGGGAAGCCCTCGGAGATGGACATGGTCCGATCCCCGGAACCGTTGCCCTTCCCTACACCCTTTACGACGGGGGTTCGGCAAATGGTCAGGACGCGGGCTTTCTGGGATTGAAGAGAGATCCCGCAGTGGTTTACCCAAACAGCCATGGTTTTCGTCTTTACGATGGCAAGTCTCCCTCTTCAGGTCGTATCGATCTGAGCTTGCCTGAACAACTGCCTGAGAGCCGTCTACGGAGCAGGCAAGGATTGCTCGAACAAATAGTATTTGATCATGCCTTGAGCAACCTCGACGAACAGGTGGAAGCTCAGTCAATGGCCCAACAAAAGGCCTTCGATCTGCTCATGTCTACCGAGGCTCAATCGGCCTTCGACTTGGGTAAAGAAACTCCGGCAATGAGAGAATCTTATGGCATGCATATTTGCGGACAAAGCGTCCTCACGGCTAGAAGATTGGTTGAAGCGGGGGTTCCCCTGGCGACGGTGTATTGCGCCGCCGGCGACCTGAACGGTTCCAAAGGAGCCCATTTCGACACCCACGCCGACAACTTCAACCGACTCAAGAATCAAATGCTACCACCCCTGGATCAGGCTGCCAGTGCTCTGGTTCACGATCTCAAGCATAGAGGACTGCTTGACGAAACCCTCGTTGTTTTGCTGACCGAATTTGGAAGAACCCCTAAAATCGGAGGCAACGCCGGGCGCAACCACTATCCGAATTGCTACTCCGTGGCCTTTGCCGGGGGAGGCATAGACGGAGGGCAAGTCTATGGAGCCTCCGATGACATTGGAGCTTTTCCCGCAGACAGACCCTGTGGCCCAGCCGATTTGCATGCCACTGTCTTTCATGCTTTGGGTATTCGCTCGGATCACATGATTTATGATCGCAACGACCGTCCGCTTCCCATGTGCGACGGTACTCCCCTCCCCTTGTTCGGCTAAGGCGTACAACTCCAATCATTCCCTTTCTCATTCCTCAAACCTTCTATCGCTCCTGCATGAAACTGAATCCTTTGTTCCTTTTTCTCGGAATCCCCTTCTTAGCCCAAGCCCGTAACGAAAAGCCCAACGTCGTCTATCTCATGTCCGACGAGTTGGCCTACTACGAACTCGCCCACATGGGCAACCCCCTCATCAAGACTCCTGTAATCGATCGCTTTGCCAAACAAGGCATTCGTTTCACCCATGCCTTGGCCGGTTCCCCGGTTTGTGGTCCTCTTCGTTGCAATTTGATGACCGGCAAGCACGCCGGGCATTCATCGGTACGGGCCAATGATGGAGGAACCCCACTCCGGGCCGAAGAAGAAACCATAGCCTCTCTCCTCAAGGAAAAAGGCTATGCCACGGGAGGCTTTGGAAAGTGGGGATGCGGCGGCCGGGATTCCACGGGCGTACCGGAAAAACACGGTTTCGACGTATTCTTCGGATACTACGATCAGGTCCATGCCCATAGTTTTTATCCACCGTATCTGGTACGCAATAGCGAGGAGGTTCATCTTCCCGGTAATGACGGTGGGCGTTCCGGCGGAACCTACGCCCAGTACCCGATCATGAACGAAGCCCTTCGCTTCATCGAGGAAAACAAGGACGGTCCTTTCTTCTGTTACCTGCCTTTCACTCCCCCGCACGGGATGTACGACGTCCCCGAGGACGAACCCGCGTGGAAGCTCTACGACGGCGACAAATGGATGAGTGATCCATCAGTGCCACAGGATGCCAAAAACTATGCAGTCATGGTTTCCATGATCGACCGGCAACTGGGCCAAGTCCTTGCCCTCTTGAAAAAACTGAATCTTGAGGAGAACACCATTGTCTTCTTCACGGGTGACAACGGCGGACAAGACCGCTTTCGTTCCGAGGACCGACCACGCGGTTTTTTCGGCCCCAACGTCGACCCCAAGACAAAGATCGAATTCAGGGGAGGAAAAGGAAGTCTTTACGAAGGTGGCCTGCGCATACCTTTCCTCGTCCGCTGGCCTGGTCAAATCAAAGCCGGTCAGGTAAGCGACCTTATTTTTTATCAACCCGACGTTCTCCCAACCCTGACAGAACTATGCGGAGCGCGGACTCCCGAGGAGGTCGATGGTTTGTCCGTTCTCCCCACACTGCTTGGGGAAAAGAATCTGGGCCGAAAACAAAAAACTCATAAAATGCTCTACTGGGAATACGGAAACCAAGTAGCGGTCAGACATGGCTCATGGAAAGCCATCAAGGCGGGAAAGACTTCCCCATGGGCACTCTATGACTTGAGCAAGGACCCGAGTGAGACCACCGACTTGTCTTCATCCGAAGCAAAACAATTGGCAAGCATGGTGAATTTCGCCCAAAAAGAACACCAACCCGTTCGACCAGGTACTTTCCTCGACCCCACCCGGGCCAGGCATAATCGCGACCGACAAGCCAAATTCGGATTCTCGGGCGTTTCATCCATAGCCAGTCAAAACGCATTCCATCGCCTCGACCACCCCGACCTCTTGCCGAACAACCAGATCAGGCTCTTGTCGGCCAGCAGTCAAAACATTGGCAATGACAAACGGGCTCGCTACGTAATCGACGGGAAACCCGAGACGATTTGGCATACCCAATTCAGCCCGAATCTCGAGAAGCACCCTCACGAGCTTGTTCTCGACCTCAAAAAGGCAAGACCAGTCAGGGGCGTTCAGTATTTGGCCCGACAGGACAACGGATGGAACGGCACCTTTGCAAAAACCGAATTTTTTCTTTCTCAAGACAAAGAAGTCTTTCCCGACAAACCATTGGTCCGGACCTTTGCAAAGCAAAAAAAAGCCCAAACCTTCCGCTTCCCGAAGACCATTTCAGCCCGCTTCATGAAGGTTCGCATTCTGTCTGAGGCAAACGGAAAGGAGTGGGCTTCCGCCGCCGAGATCGGTGTGCTCGTCTCCCCCAAAAACCACGGGAAGTGAATTTTCCCAAGAGCTAGCTGACCAAACTGTAGTTGCAATCATATCTTCTCTTGCATAATCACTGATTCAATGATTTAATTTAGACAGGATGGAAAAAACAGCTCAATCAACGGGCAAAAAGAGGAAGAAAAAGTCTGTTTCCGAGTGGAAGTCTCTTGTTGCCGAATTTCAAAAACCACATGCTGGACGGGCGTGGTGGCAGGTGATCAATACCCTAGGCTCAGTCTTGGGCATTTGGGTGGGATTGTTCTTCCTCCACCGAGCCATGGGAAACGGTGAGGTTTCCTCAAGCACCGGATGGTGGGTAACCGTTCTCCTTTCTTGCCTCGCTGGGCTTTTTCTCGTGCGTGCCTTCATCATTTTTCACGACTGTGGACACGGATCCTTCCTTAAATCGAAAAGGGCCAACAATACCCTCGGTTTCATCACGGGGCTCCTTACCTTGACACCCTACCATCATTGGAAGTGGGAACATTCCAAACACCATGCCACTACTGGCGACCTTTCACGCCGAGGCGTTGGGGACATATGGACCCTAACCGTAAAGGAATACCTCGAGTCGACCCGCTGGAAACGGTTCACCTACCGATTGACGAGGAATCCCATTATTCTGTTTCTTATCGGCCCCCTTTTTCTCTTCTTCGTACTACAGCGTTTTTGCGCCAAATCGGCCAAACCGAGGGAAAGAAGATCCGTTTATCTCATGAACTTGGCAATCGTCGTCATGTCCGCAAGCCTCATTGCAATTTTTGGCTTTGTCCCATGGCTCGTCATCCAGCTCACCATGATGACCGTGGCTGGCTGCTCCGGGGTTTGGCTCTTCTATGTCCAGCACCAATTCGAAGATGCCTATTGGGTCAAGGGCGACGAGTGGGACTACACGACCGCAGCCATGGAAGGAAGCTCGTTTTACAAATTACCCAAAATCCTTCAATGGTTCTCCGGTAATATCGGCTTTCATCATGTTCATCACCTCAATCCGTTGATTCCGAATTATAACTTGGAAAGGTGCCATCTATCCGATCCCTATTTCGAAAAGGTTCCCCCCATGAACATAATGACAAGCTTGAAAAGCATCAACTATCGTCTATGGGACGAAGAAGCCAACAAGATGATCGGCTTCCGCCAATTGAAGCGACAACTCGCCCTTCAGGAACTCGACCAAGCAGCCTAGATTCTCCGTAACATGAACAAACGAAACTCCAACGCTTGATTCCCCGGAATTTTATTTGCCCGTAGTTTCAATTCGCCCTTCCCAGCCGGAAATTTCATTTTACCCATTTTCATGGGCTTGAAGTCCTTGACGTAAGATTCGTTACGCGGTGAACGGTCTTCCTTCATGCCTCGCAATTGCGGATCATGCGGATCCCTGACCTTCGCTTTGAGTAATTCGCCAAGGAAAGATAATTCCAGTACGGAACCAACGTCCTTCTCCGGACAGGAGTACCAAAGCTCGACTTCGTAGGTCCCGGCCTTTCCTACCTCGACGTCCCAGGAGAGATAGTCCTCTGTCTTGGTCCAATTCGTAAAATAACTGCAGTTGGGAAACTTGTTGGACCGTTTGATCCCCCCATGAGCGGTACCGTCTCGAGCCGGCACCTGAGTCCAAGTAACCCCGGGATGGCCGATGACAAAAGGTCTTTCATCCTTTCCGAGTTCGGGAAGCACTTCCTTTTTGAAATCTTCGACCGAATTTTTTAATTCTTGGACGACTGCGGGGAATTTCTTCGAAACGTCAACTCGTTGCCCCGGATCATTGAGCATGTCGAACAAGCGGCCCTTGTACCCCAACCGAAAGCGTTGATTCCGAGCCCCAACCCGACCCTTCCAAGAAGAGATCAGAGTGCGGGGTTTCCATGCCTTCGACTTTCCGTAAAGCAAAGGCTTCAAGCTTGTTCCATCGAGCGGCTTCGGTGACTTGGTCGCAAGACCAGCCAAGTCGGTCAAGGTGGGCAAAAGATCCCGTACCGACGCAATCTCGCTAACTTGAGTCCCCGCTTTGATTCCCTTGGGCCAGCGAATCAACAACGGGGAACGCGTACCGCCCTCCTCGGTGGATCCCTTCCTACCTTCCATATCCCCGTTCCAGCGCGTACCATTCGGTCCGTTATCATGGAAAAACACCACGATCGTATCGTCCACCACCTTTAATTGTTCCAGTTTCTCGAGCAAACGGCCGACGTTCCAGTCGATATTTTCGCACATCGCCAAGGCCGCCAGAAGGTGAAGGCGGTCCTCCTTTTCAGGTTTTCGGTTTCGCATCATACCCTCGAGCTTCAGGTCCTTGAACTTGTTCCACCAACGATCGGGCACCTGCATCGGGCTGTGTGGCGTATTGTAGGGAACGTAGGCGAAGAAAGGCTTGTCCTTTTGAACCGAACGCTCGATGAAACCCATCGCTTCGGTCGTGAAATCGTCTACACAGAAACCTTTCCCTCGAACCGGCTTGCCATTGCGTTCAAGCAACGGATCGAAATAATGCCCCCAATGCCCCGAGCAAAATCCGTAGAAATAGTCGAACCCCCTCCCCAAGGGATGATAGGGAAACTGCATTCCGTTGTGCCATTTCCCAAACGCCCCGGTGGAGTAGCCCGCCTCCTTGAAAAGGTCGGCTATCGTAGTCTCGTCCAAGTCCATCCGCTCTCCTCCCGCCGAGGTGCTGTAAACCCCGCTGCGAACGTGATGACGGCCCGTTAGAAACTCCGCCCTGGTAGGTGAGCATACCGGACAAACGTAAAAGCGGTCGAAGGACGCTCCGTCTTTGGCAAGCGAATCAAGATGGGGAGTGGATAGGTTTGTATTTCCACTCATGCTCAAGTCTCCCCACCCCTGATCGTCGGTCAGAAAAACCACCACGTTGGGCTTGGCCCATAGCCCTGCCGAAAGGAGGAAGAAAGAAAAGACAAAAACGCAACGAATCATCGAACTACTTCGTTTTAATTACCGCGTAGTAACAACCTAGCTCACCTTCGGGCACGGTGAAGAATGGAGACAACTCATGCTTGCCCTTGGTCAACTTTGCTTCGAAAACAATCTTGCTTACGCCATCCTTGACCGTCTTGGTCTGAAGATTCTTTCCGTTCAAGCGCAAGGTTGCGGACTGGGCTTCTATCCTCTGTCCTACTTGAGCCCGAAAGGCCTTGCTCGCTCCAGGAACATCGGCTCCCGGAACCAATTCCCCGTTGATTGCCTTACCCGATTCAGCCGGCCAACGCATCACTTCGATCAAGTACGTTCCCTCCTTCAATACTTTAAGAGCCCAATGTCCTTGGTGCTTCATGCCTTTGGCATTGCGGCGGAGCGGATTCTTGCTCCGGATATGGCCCTGGTTCCAAGGGGTTCCCGCTTCCTGAATCCAATCGTGACTGGTCAGGCTGACCACCGGATGATCCTCATGCCCGATATGCAATTCAGTGGTCTCGGCAAACGTCGGTTCCAACTCCGACCACCATTTGTCGTAAAAGGCTTTCATTTTTTCTACCTGCTTGGGGTTTTCCTTGGCCAGGTTCTTGGTCTGTCCGGGATCCTTCTCGATATCATAGAGTTCCTGGCCATTCACCAGTCTCCAACCTTGGCTCATGACCGATGACTTGCGCCACTTGATCGGATCACGCACCCGTTGAGAATCGGTCACCAAAAAACGCTCGGACCACTCAGGCTTCGCCCCCGGTTTGAAGAGGCTTGCAATGGAAGTCCCGTCGAACTTGTAACCCTTGGGCTTTTCCGACCCCGTAAGTTCGAGCAAGGTGGGTGCCACGTCCACGGCATGGCACAAGGTATCCACGACGTGCTTCTTGTTCATTCCTCCGGCCGGCCAATGAAGAAAGAATGGCACGCGGTGACCGCCGTCGTATTCGCTCCCCTTTTGTCCTCGCATCCCCGCGTTGAAAATTTGCCGACCGCTGGCCGTACCATTGTCCGTAGTGAAGATGAATATGGTGTTTTCATAGGCCCCTAATTTTTTAAGTAATGCGCGGGTCTTCCCGACGTTGTCGTCGATATTCGTAATCATGCCGAAGAAGGAAGCAATCCTGTCCGACTGTCCCTTGTACATATCGAGGTACTTTTGCGGACAATGGAAAGGACCGTGGGGAGCATTGGTGCAGATGTAGGCAAAGAAAGGTTTCTTCGCCTTGACGTTCTTACGGATGAACTTGTTTGCCTGATTGAAGAACACGTCCGTACAAAACCCCTTCGCCTGGACGATCTTTCCATTATGAAAATACCCCCCGTCGAAATAAGCATTATCCCAAACGTCCGGGGTTTGTCCGACACCACCACCTCCATGACGGTACACTTCCTTGAACCCACGATCCTCGGGACGATAGGGAAAGTTGTCTCCCATATGCCACTTTCCGAACATGCCGGTCTCGTATCCGTTGTCTTGTAACATCTGACCTATGGTTCCCTCGTTGGCCCGCAACATGGAACGACCCATGATGGTATGCCAAACTCCGGTCCGGTTGGTCCAATGTCCGGAAATCAGGGCGGCCCTCGTGGGAGAGCAGGTAGGGGCGACATGGTAGTCGTCCAACCAAACCGACTCATTGGCCAACTTGTCGGTATGCGGAGTCTTGATAATGGGGTTGCCCGTGCATCCGAGATCTCCGTAGCCCTGATCGTCGGTGATGACCAGCACAACATTGGGTTGGGCTCCAAAGAGAGCGGCGTTGACAAGGAAAAGACAAAGAATTCCGAAGATGGAATGGATCATAAGAATGGAGGAGTTTAATTGAGAATTTCCAAAACTAAGGCAACGAGCTTGGTCTTTGCCACCTTCAAATCATGTTTTTCATAAATTTGGATTTGCCTCTTGCGCTTGCCCAAACCCGTGTGGACGGGTAAAAGGATCATCATGAAACTTTTCTCAGCAACCATCCTTTGTTTCGCCCTTTCGCTTGGATCCTGCGGTCAGGATCATGACGGGCATGGGCATTCCGAGTCCGGCGCTCATTATCATGCCCCCCCACACGGCGGAGTTCTTATCGAATTGGGAGAACACGGTTCCGGTTACAACCTCGAACTTTTCCTCCAAGATCAGGGGTTTATGCAAATTTTCATATGGGACGCCCATGTCGACAACCTCGTCCGCATCGAGCAGGAAAACATCGACTTACTCCTATCCGACGCCAACGCAACGGAAAGAACGCTCACCTGCGCTGCTGTTGAGGATGCCGCTACTGGTGAAAGCGTAGGAAACACCTCTCTCTTTGCCTCAACCGAAAAAATTGCAGATCAACTCCCTTTGAAAGGAGTGATCCCCATGATCAAGGTTATCGGCAAGACCTACGAAAACATACCCTTCGAATTCAACGGTAACTCCCTTGTTCACGACGATGACCATTAAGGAAAAACGCGATCAACTCGTCGAGGAGCTCACGCCCTTCGAGGACCCCTTCGAACGCTTCGCCTACGTTATCGACCGAGCCAAGTCACTCGAACCCCTCGAAGACGAGTACAAGATCGAAACCTTTCTGATCAAGGGATGCATCTCCCAACTTTGGGTCTTTCCTTCCACAGAAGACGGTAAGTGCTATTTCAAGGCCGACTCCGACGCCTCCATCACCAAGGGCACCGCCGGTTTGCTTTGCGAACTGTACAGCGCAGAGACCCCCGAAAGCATTATCGCACTCGAACCCGATTTTCTGGCCGAGGTCGGCATCACCCAACACCTCTCCCCCAACCGTAGGAATGGCCTCACTGGGGTGCGCGAAAAAATCAAGGCCTACGCGCAACACTGCCTCGACAACGCCTAGCGAAATGCCTACGGGTAGGTTATAACCCATAACCCATTATGCCTAAAAGAACCGCCTTTTCTCTGCTTCTCCCCCTCCTTTACATCTGCCCCCTCGCGGCCAAGCCATTCGACGTCTTTTTCGGCACGGGTGGACGAGGAGCCGAAGGGGTTTACCACGCCACTTTCAATCCGGACAACGGGAAGTTTTCTCCCTCCAAGTTGGCGGCCACGATAGGCTCACCCGGCTTTCTCACCCTTCATCCCAATGGAAAGATTCTTTATTCGGTGGGTCGTTGGGACGGAGGAACAGGAGCCGTTGGCTATCATGTCAACGGCGGTGACCTCAAGGAATTCACTCGCATGGCCTGTCCGGACGGCGGGGGTTGCCACATTGCCGTTCACCCAAGCGGCAAGTTTCTGCTCACCGCTCAGTACGGAGGAGGTTCGGTTGCACTCTTCCCCCTCGATTCGTCGGGAAAATTGGGCAAACCCACCGTAACCGAGCACGAAGGCGGATCCAAGGTCGTGGAGCGCAGACAGGATTCTCCTCATCCCCACTGGACCGGTTTTTCTCCCGATGGCAAATACGCCCTCGTGCCCGACCTTGGTCTCGACCAGATCGTGATCTACAAAGTCGACCCATCCAAGCCAGCCATCACCCGGCATGGGGTCGGACAATCCGTACCCGGCGGCGGACCACGACACATGCGTTTCTCGACCGACGGAAAATTCATCTACCTCCTCAACGAGCTCACCCTATCTGTCACCACCTTTGCATGGGATGCGGACAAAGGAACCGCCAGGACTCACACCACCGAACCCGCCATCAGCGAGCAGGACAAACAGGGCGAGACCTTCAATTCCTCGGCCGAAATTCTCGTTCACCCAAACGGCAAAGTCGTCTACTCATCAAACCGCGGCCACGACAGCGTTTCGGTCTATCGGGCCAACCCGAAGAGCGGAAAGCTCAAGGTCATTCAGGTCCAACCCGTGCGCGGAGCTTTTCCGAGAAACATCAACTTGAGCCCCGATGCAACCTGGTTACTTGCGGCAGGAGCGGACTCCAACACCGTGGCCGCCCACCGGATCGACCCCAAGACCGGTAAACTCCTTTACCAGCGTGGCTCGATCGTCAACGTCCCCTCCCCCATCTGCATCCTCTTCGCCAAGTAGCGACCAAGGAAAG
>PBMI01000020.1 GCA_002722545.1 Opitutia bacterium
ATTCCCTTACAAACGGCATGTAATCGACCAAGGAAACAGCCGACCCTTCTGTGAGCAACCGATCTTCTCGTGGAAAGAGAATTTCTTCGCCTGCTCCTACCTCCGTGTACTCATTGATCGAGCGAATGACGACGAGCAATGCCCGAACCTGTCCGCTCTGCAAAGAGAGTCCCTGGATTTCCTGGATTGCGTTTGCGAAAGGGAAAACCTCCAGACCCGGTTTACCCTGAAAAGAGGAGAGATTGTTTTTCTCAACAATTGGACGACCCTTCACCGAAGGACTGCATTCGAAGATGAGAAAGAAGAAGAAAAGCGAAGGCATCTCCTCCGAGTTTGGATATCCGTCCCCAACAGTCGACCATTGGACGAATCCTTTCGGGCAAATTTCGGCTCAACCGAAGCAGGTGCCGTTCGTGGTGGCATATTACCCATTACTTGAAATAAATAATAAAGTAGGGATTTCATGGATCAAGTCGGCATATTGCTTGCATAGAAGAAGAAATAACTTTGGATGAAGCTCATGAAGTCCATTCCTACGATTTTTATGGTTTGCCTAAGCTTGGCAATTCACGCGGTTGCCAGTCCAACAAAAGATGCAAACAGCACTCCCCCACCGCCCCCACCTGCGGTAGAACCGGGGGATACCGAAGAGCACCTCACCGAGAAAGAAAAGAAGAATCCCTTCAACCTCTTGGTTTTCGGCGGAGGATATTCTCCCTCCGGAAATCAGGTCTCTCTCGAAAGCAACGTCAAATACTTCCGAAGGATTCGTGTGAGCATGGGACTCGGAGAAGCCGCCATGAAAACTTACTTTGCCGACGGTAAAAGCAAAGACCGCGACCTTCAATTTTTTGATCCCTCCTTCCAGGTTCCCGAAATCAATTTGATCATGGCAGAACTTTTGGGGTCCAGTCGAGGTATTGCAAACCAGTACAGAGACAACGATCTTCAAGCCGACGATTCATCATCCATCGGAGCAATAGACAAATGGATAGGCATGCGAACCAAGCAGGGAGGGAAGCAGACTAACTTGATCTATTTTACCGGACACGGAGGTAAAGGGGATAAGAAAACTCCTCATAACACGACTGCCTACCTTTGGAATAATTCCCGTCTCAAAGTTTCGGACTTGGTAAAAAAGTTAGACAAACTGCCCAAGGAACAGCCATGTATTTTTGTAATGGTTCAATGCTACAGTGGAGGTTTCGCCAATGTCATATTCAAGGAAGGAGACCCCAAGAAAGGTCTCTCCGATCATCCCCGTGCCGGTTTTTTCGCTACTGTTAAAGATCGAGTGGCGGCGGGTTGCACTCCCGATATCCGAGAAAAGAACTATTTTGAATATAGCACCCGTTTTTGGGAAGGGTTGTGTGGAGAAAGCAGGGTCGGCAAGAAAACCACAAAACCCGACTTAAACAAAGACGGAAAAACTTCACTCGCCGAAGCACACGCCTATGTGGTTTTGCGATCCGACACCATTGACCTGCCAATCAAAACATCCGACGTATTCCTTCGCCACTTTTCAACCCTAACTCCACCAAAAGAATCGGCAAAAGATTCAAACAAAACCAACTCTACGCCCCCCCCTACAAACGCAAACAAAGAAAAGCTTGCGAACAGCAAAACAAACATAACGAAACAAAAATCAACTGCTTGTAATCCAAATGAATTATTTTGCTCGGTATCCGATCACTTAAAGGCTTTGCTCAAAGGAACCGGGAAAGAGTCGAGGTTCGTCATAAATGGTTTATCTCGCAGGCTCAACCTAACCTTGCCGAACCGTCATGAGGAAGCGAAGAAGCTCATCGAAAGCCTGAAGAAAGAAAGGTCTGCGCTCTCGGAACAAAAAAAGAAACACGACGAAGAACGAGGAAAGATCAAAAAAGTCCTTTCCCTCGAACTAAGGAAGAAATGGCCCGAACTCAGAAGCTCGTACCACCCAACCGTCCTAAAGCTTTACCGCAAACCTCAATCAATCGAGGTAATGAAGATCGTGGATAACAACAATTCATGGTCACGCTACAAATCCTTGACTGAAAAAAGCAAGGGAGTGGAAAAGGAACGATTTCTAATTGAGAAGAAAGAAGTCTTGGCCATGCGATTGATCAGAGAACTGGAAACCGTGGTATTGGTTAAGAATTTGGCCTTGGTCAATCCACCCCACGTCGTGGGGAGTTACGAAAAACTGAAAGCTTTGGAAAATACAATTTTTCCCACTCTTCCTGTGAAAAAGAGGAATTAAACCACTCTACCCAATTAGGATCAAAGCCCTTTGCCTCGGAGGGCGGAATCCAATTCCTTTTGGAACTCGGCAATATCTTCTTCAGAGGGTTTGTAATCTTCGGCACCACCGCTTAAACCAAGCCTGCCAAATTGATCAACCGCCCAATTTTTGCGCTCTCCATCGGAAAAGACAACGGATCCACTTGCCATCGACCCCGGTGGGTTCACCGTATTAAGCTCGACTTTCACGCCTCCAGTGGATTCAGGGATGCCCTCTCCTTCTGGGGAAACCTCGGTTGCCCCGCCTGCTTCAGGGGGTTCTTCAACTACTTCATCATCTTCTTCGTCAACCAATGTCAGGTTAAGGTCATCCACCAGAAAGCGTACGTCCATGTAAGTCATGACCACTGAAAAATCATCGTAGATTTTCTTTTGGATATCGGACAAACCCATTCCGTCGGCGACCCAACGGGCAATCTCATGCTTTTGTTCGTCGTTTGGCTGAGTTACTACATCCGATACTTCATCTTCGGAAATCGGTCCTTCCTCCGGTTCATTTGCTTCTTCTGAAATCATATATGAAAAAAGAGTGAGTGGTAATGAATTATCAATGAAAGACAAGCAGGGAAATGGAAAAAACCGGCCCCGTCACTCCATAGCTTGGGATAGTTGTTCGTTGAGAAACTCGACGGAATGCTTGATGGAACTATCTTGATCCATCATGTTTTCTACCGTCTTACAGGCATGAATGACGGTACCATGATCTCGCCCGCCAAAGGTGTTACCGATCTCTTGGAGGGAGTGCTCGGTGAGTATCCGGGAAAGGTACATCGCAACTTGACGGGGAAATGCTATGTTGGCCGGGCGTCTACGGGATAGCATGTCGGCCATTCGCAGATGGTAGTAATCTACAACCTTCTTTTGGATCGTCTCGATCGTGATGCGACTAAGGTTTTCTTCACGAAGGATGTCACGAAGCAATCTTTGAACGGTATCAAGGTCGGCTTTTTTACGTGTCAAACCTACATAACCTGCTACGCGAGTGAGGGCACCTTCCATGCGGCGGACGTTCCGAGCGATATTTTTGGCAAGAAACTCAATAATTTCAGGCTCGACGGCAATACCCATGGCATTTGCTTTTTTGCTGAGTATGGCGACACGAGTCTCCAAGTCCGGAGCCTGGATATCCGCAACCAAACCCCATTGGAACCTGGAAAGCAAACGGCTTTCGATCTTATCGATTTCCCCTGCTGGTCTATCGCTCGTCAGGAAAATTTGGCGTTGAGAATCATAAATGTCATTAAAGGTATGAAAGAACTCTTCCTGTATGCGCTCCTTGCCGGCAAGAAATTGAATGTCGTCGATGAGGAGATAATCCACACTGCGATAACGGGAGCGAAATTTCGTCAGCGTATTTTCCTGAATGGCTCGAATAAACTCATTGGTGAACTTCTCGCATGATACGTAAGTGATTCGGCAAGATGGGTTGCGGTTTAGAGCCTGATGGGCGACGGCATGCATCAAGTGCGTTTTCCCCAAACCCGTTTCCCCATAAAGAAACAAAGGATTGTAAGCATGTGCAGGTGCATTCGAGACGGCGATGCAAGCAGCATGAGCCAATTCACTTCCGCCGCCGACAATGAAGTTCGTGAAGGTGTTCTTGGGGTTGATCCCCAAGGACCTTCCTTGCAGAGCGGGTCCGCTTAGCCTCGAACCTCTCTTGGTCGACGACTTTTTGGATGAATCTTTGAGACGATCGCTCACCTCCGGTTCACTCAAATCGCCAAGTAGTTCAATGGTAAAGGGGTGACCTACGAGACGATCCGCTTCACGGCGAATGACGTCGAGGTAGTTGTCGCGTATCCAAATTGCGGAAAATTCGTTTGGGGCTATTAATTCGCATCCATCCTCGTCAAGACGACCAACTCTCATGTTGTCGAACCACACACGAAAGGTATCGGGTGGTATGACTTCGAGGAGATGTTCGCGGAGTGAACTCCAAAAGGTTTCGGGACTGCTGGTTGTTTGAGACATGGTCCAAGTAATTCTAAATTTTATTCACAACCGTAAAAGAAGTCGCAAGATGTATGAAACGCAAGCAAATGCTCGGTTTTGGAAAACCGAGAGAGAAAGTTGTACACGAAAACGAAAAGAACGGGAACAACTTCCGCAAGATACTTGCATTCAATATCTTAAGGTGGATCATTAAGGGATTACGCGAAGGGTGAGTGATAAGTTTGTTACAATAGGGTTTTTATGTTTTGAAGAATAATCCTCACTTAACCAAGAAAAAAAAACGCAGATTTACGGAAACTTTCTCACAAGTTATTAACACTGATGAGTAAGTAAGTTTTTTTACGTTTTAGGGTTGCTAAAAAAGCAAAATCTCCGACTAACGCAGACCATTGATAATTCGACGTTTAGAGAACCCCGGAATCAGAAATCAGCACCTCGACGCACTCAGCCATTCATCTTTTTCAAAAGTTTTTCATTGAAGTCATTGGCGGAATCGTGACCAAGTTGTCTTGCCGATTGAACCATTGCAGCAACTTCCACGAGACGAGCCATATCTCTACCAGGGCGAAGCGGGATTTCCATATGCGGAACGTCAATGCCAAGCAGATCGAACATTTTGCGATCCAAGCCCGTGCGGTCCGGCTCTTCCTGAGAAGAATCTTCCAAAAAAGTAACCACGAGATCGATCCGTTTTTCGAGACGAACAAAACGAATGCCAAACAATTCCTCGATGTTAATGATTCCTATTCCCCGGCACTCCATGAAACCACGGCTCATATCGTCGCAAAAACCAACCGGTGTGTGATCACTAAGCAACTTGACTCGCACCATATCATCTGCAACCAAGCTGTGTCCACGCTCGATCAGGGCAAGGGCCGCTTCGCTTTTCCCTGACCCACTGTCACCCCGAATCAGGGTGCCGATTCCCCTGATGTCCAAAAGCGTACCGTGATAGGTAGACCTTGGGGCAAAACGCTCTTCCAACATAACCGTAACCTCCGTAGTGAAAGCCTTTGAAGTGAGGGAAGTACGAAAAAGCGGAATCCCCTTTGATTCTAGAATTTCGATCATTTCAGGAGTCGGAGCGAGGTTTCGAGAGACGACCACGCAGGGAATCCTCTTTCCCGCCATGGTTTCCATGACTTTTCTTCTCATGATTGAAGTTTGCTCCCGAAAGAACGCCATTTCTCCAGCACCGAAAAGTTGAATGCGTTTGTGGGCAAAATACTTGAAATAACCTGTTACAGCCAAAGCCGGACGATTCACGCTTCTCTCCCTGATCGTACTTCGAGACAAAGTTTTCTCAGAGGTGACCAGACGAAGGAGCAGATTCTCCCCGTAATTCTCAAAAAAATCCTTCACACCGATACTTTCGATGTAATGGTAGGGTGCAGTAGGCGTCTTGCTCATATCGATAGGTTTGGAAATATATTATTCTTCAAAATCTTCCCCCAAATACTTCTCACGGGTTTCGGGATCGGAAAGCAAAAAGGAAGAATCCCCATGAGCCAGCACCTTTCCGTCGTACAATAAATAGGCACGGTCGACGGCTCTCAAAGTTTCACGAACATTGTGATCGGTAAGAAAAACACCAATCCCTTTTTTCCTGAGAGAAAAAATGATCTTGGTCACCTCGCTCACGCTGATGGGGTCGACCCCGCTGAACGGTTCATCCAAAAGCAGAAACTTGGGAGACAAAACCAAAGCTCTGGAAATTTCCAGTCTTCGCCTTTCACCACCGCTCAAAGTATAGGCTTTTTGGCTCGCCAACTCAGACAGCTTGAGTTCTTCCAATCGTGTACGTACAAGCTGGTTTTGTTCTTCCTTTGAAACGGGCAAGGTCTCGGCAATGGCGCGAACATTCTGCTCAACGGTGAGCTTGCGGAAAACGGATGGCTCCTGCGGCAAGTAGACCAAGCCTTCGCGAGCCCTCTGATAAGCAGGGAGGGAAGTGATATTCGAATCATTGAGCGTCAACTTTCCTTCCGATGGACTTAGAAAACCAGCTACCATCGAAAAAGTCGTGGTCTTACCCGCACCGTTAGGCCCGAGAAGACCGACGACCTCTCCCCCGTTCGCATTCAAATCCACTCCCCGAACGACCTCCCTCCTTCCAAAAGTCTTGCGAAGTCCCGAGACCGAGAGACGATGAGGAACCGAGGTCAAGGACGCTGGCCCTTTCGCTCGAAGCCAAGATCGGGAATGGGAGGAAGCTCAAGTCGCGGTTTTTCTCCAGACTCACCTGCCAGTACGCGGGCTCTGCGCTTACCTTTCTCCAAAATAATCCGGCTTCCCACGGCGGCCCCCCACTCTTCGTCCACTACCCGAGCGGGTTTCCCCTCGAGAATGACGTCCCCTTTCTGGGCGTCCATGGCAAGAGAATCGCAATAGGAGATCCGCCCCCCTTGGGCAAACACCACCCGACCAGAAGCCGAGATTCGAGAAATACGACCAATATCATCCGAGCTCGAATTAGCCTCCTTTTCGAATTCTACCTTCATTCTTTCGCTAGTCAGAAGCAATTCATTGCTCTCAACAGTAACGTTTCCTTCCAGAAAGAAGTGATGGGTGCGGTCGTTGACTGCCAAAAATTCTATGACATTGGCTTCGGCGATGGTAAGAGTGATCTCGGGTTTCGGAAGGCCGACTTTGGGGCACGCAAAGTTGCCGTCGGATTCTGAATCCGACAAAAACTGTTTCAGGTCGCTACCAAAAGACACCTTGGCGTTCTCTTTGAAAATCATTTGATGGCTTCCCTGTTCGCTTTTCTGCGACCATTTCCAACTTTTCCCCAGGGCCGTAAAACCGGTACTCTCAACCGATAGATAATCATCCCCGCTCGCAAACCCTTCCTTTAAATTGAAAATGCCGGAAGAGCTCTTTGCCTCCATACGAACTCCAGTCCGGTCAAAAAACTTAAGGTAGGGCTTAGCTGCTTCATAAAGCTCATTAGGAAGGGGGGAAACCTCGGTTGCCCTCAACTCCCAAGCAAGTCTACCTTCTTTGTCAAAACCNGGAACGAGTGCGTTACGAACGCTCGACGCCCGATTGAGTTCAGGGCCTCCTACAACTAAACACCAAGGGCTGNAACAAAGGAAAACAAACCAAGCGCAACGAAAAAGTATGAATGAAAACAAATGCATGAAGCGANTCANGTACATTCATGGCAAATCGAATGCTTTGAAGCAAGAACAAGGCGAGATTATTAAAATCGACGAGCTTTAGTTACTATTAGAATCGTCTTTTGGTTTTCCGACCGAATTTTGGTCTGTGGGTTTTGCGGGAACGAATTTCAGTACGGTTCCGTTGATGCAATACCTCTTGTCGGTAGGGGTGTCGAATCCCTCGCCCGTAAAAACATGCCCCAAGTGACCGTCGCAAACAGCGCACCTGACCTCGGTTCTTGGGTAACCCAGATGCCAATCGACCGAAGTTTTTACGTTTTTGGCCTTCGATGGGTCGTAAAAGGACGGCCAACCACACCTGGAATCAAATTTCTCATTTGAAGAAAAAAGCTCGGTGTCACAACCTGCGCAATAATAGGTACCTGCACCTTGATGCTTGAACTCTTGGTATACCTTGCCGTTGGGGCGTTCCGTTCCAGCCTCTCTCAAAATTCTGTATTGTTCGGGGGTAAGAATTTTCTTCCATTCCTCGGAGGATTTTTTCACGGTTTGAGGTAAGATTTGCACATTTCCTTTTTTCTCTTTTGGTTTTGCACCCAGTATATTCCAAATCTCGAAACAAACAAAAGCTGGGCCTCCTAGAAGACCTGTAAAAAACAAAATAAGAAAGAATTTACGCTTGTTCATGTTAGAATCGACATTTTTGTTGATAATAGAAGCAAGCAAAAACCGGTCAACCTCCAAGCTCTTGAATTCTCGAGGGAGATCACGAAAGACGCTCGATCAAACTCGCTTCGTTTGTGTAAGTGATGGCTGACTCCTTGGTTATGATGCCATGTTGGTAAAGATGCAACAAATGTTGCTCCATGGTCATCATCCCCTCCTTGGACTGGGTTTCCATTGTAGAATAAACCTGCTGCCAGTTACCCGTCCGAATCAGGTTTCCAAGAGCCGGTACGTTTTTCAGAACCTCCATCGCCAGAATACGACCGTTGCCATCAGCCCGGGGAACGAGTTTTTGACTTAGAACGAATGAAAGACTGAAAGACAGTTGCAAGCAAAGACTTTTAGTCTGCTCAGCGGGAAACATATCGACGATCCGACTAAGAGCGCCCTTGGCATCGCGCGTGTGCAATGTAGAGAAGACCAAATGACCTGTTTCCGCCGCACTCAAGGCAAGCGAAGCTGTTTCCGTGTCCCTGATTTCACCGACGAAAATGACGTCAGGATTTTCTCGCAATGCACTCCGAAGTCCACCGGAAAAAGTCTTTACATCCTGACCTACTTGGCGTTGTGAAACCATGGATGTCTCGCTTTTGAAAAGAAACTCCACCGGATCCTCCAAGGTAATGATCCGCGTTTTGCGGTAGAGGTTGATATGATTAACCAAAGCGGAGATGGTAGTCGACTTACCACTTCCCGTGACGCCGGTTACGAGGACCAAGCCTCTCTTAAGAGCAGTGATGTCCTGCCAAATCTTCTCGGATGGCAAACCGACTTCCTGGATGGAAGGAATGTTTGAAGCAAGAACACGCATGACGAAAGCCAACCCGTCCCGATCGCGAAAGACGTTGAGACGGAAGTTCACGCCCTGCTCTTTCCATTCGAAGGCAGTGTCAACGTCTTGTGGATCGTCTTCGTCGAGTACGATTTGAAGATGTTTTTCTGAAAGAAGAATCCCCAACATGTAGCGCAAGACCTCTTCTTCCACGCCTACACCCTCGGGCATCGGAGTGAGATCGTCGTCAATTCGGAAACTTACCGGACGGCCCATTTTGACGTGCATGTCCGATATTCTGGACAAATTGCCCCGTTGGTAAGCGGGATCGATAAAATAGTTGAGCATCTGGGAAAAGCTCATGTTGCCCTCCCCTACTTGATAAATCGGTTGGTTGATATCGTATTGTTCAGCCATGGAGTAAGAATGGTCCTGAAAAACAGAATCTTCAAGCTCAGATATGCAGTAATCGGAGAAACGTAGAATTGAATTGCCAAAAGCCGTTCGAAAATCAATAAATGGGACTTTTCTACGACTTAAATGAAGGTACATTTCAAAGGGACCCGGGGCTCGATCCCCATTTCCCCCTGTGCGCTTGAAACAAGGGAGAAAGTGGTATCCGCCCTCATGGCCGCTAGGGGCAAAGACTTGAGGTCCGAAAGCCAAATTCGTGAATTCGTCGAAAACCAACTCCCTTTCCAGCATGGGGCATCCTATGGAGGCAACACTCCTTGCGTTCACATCGAAACGGGTTCCGACGATTATTTGGTCATGGACGGAGGATCCGGACTCAGAGTGTTCGGTCAAGAAATCAAAAGTGAAGCAGTGGAAGGAAAAACCTTTCACATTTTTCTATCCCATCTTCATTACGATCACATTCAGGGCATCCCTTTCTTTGCTCCCGCCTACGAAAAAAACAATAAAGTTATATTTCACGGTGGGCACGATGATATCGAAGATGCCCTCCGAAATCAGATGATGCCTCCCTTTTTCCCGGTGGGTTTTGAAATGTTCGGTTCCCAAATATCCTTTGAAAAGCACACCCCGGGTGACTTGATCGAGTTGTGCGGAGCCAAGATATCGATCATCGAACTTGATCATCCGGGTACTTCCTACGGCTATCGCATTGAGGCCAACGGCGTAACAGTCGTATACTCAACGGATGCAGAGCATCGAAATCACGCACACGGCAGTGCGTACCCCTATGTTGATTTTATCCGGGGAGCGGACCTCCTTATTTTCGATGCTCCCTACACCCATTCTCAGTCTATTGGAAACCGTGAAAATTGGGGCCATTCCAGTAACATCATGGCAGTGGAACTTGCGGCCAAAGGGGAAATCGAAACTTTGGCATTGTTTCACCACGATCCCGCTGCCAATGACGAAGACATGGTCAATTTTCTGTCCCATACGAAAAAGTTTCTCGAGCGATCACGCCTTTCCGTAAAAGAAACAAAAAGCGGATTATCCGGAAGCCAATCGTCACGAACTCACCCAGGCAACGTCATCGTCGCCTATGATGGGCTGAGTTTGGAGTTTTGATGATATCTCCGCCTTCGAACGAGGAAGAGATTCCCAAAAGGTTGGACAAGGAGACCATCAACCAATTTCCCCTCATTCGCTTTCATGGATCCGTAAAAGTCGCAGAAGACTCGAAATCCTTTCAAAGATACGCCTCGAAGCTGAAAAAGCAACGTGTACTTGGCTTTGACATCGAGTGCAAACCCAACTTCAAACGTGGCCCGAACAACCCGCCTGCCCTCATCCAATTGGCCACTTCGGACCAAGCCTTTCTTTTTCGGCTTTTTCCAGTCATGAAATTGGGTCCCTTGGTCGAAATCCTCGAAAATCCGGAGATCATTAAAACCGGAGTAGCCATCAAAGACGACCTGCACAACCTCAAGAAAATCGAGGATTTGAACCCCGCAGGCTTTGAAGATTTGGCCCAATTGGCTCAATCATTGAAAATCGAACAGACCGGACTTCGTAACCTGACGGCAATATTTTTCAAACAAAGGCTTTCCAAATCAGCCCAGCTTTCCAATTGGCAGAAACGTCCGCTGACTCCTTCTCAGATTAATTACGCGGCCACCGATGCGTGGATCAGTCGAGAACTATACCTGATCATGAAGGCCCGACTCAAACGCTTGGCCTAAACTTCAATACAACCGGTCCGACTCGATTCGGTGGGCGACTTCATTTGAATCTGCCTTTGAGCTGGTCGACCATTACGGCGATCAAGATTACGACTCCGTAAACCACGCTTTGCATATGAGCCTCCACCCCCGTGAGATTCATTCCATTGCGTATCGCTCCAATGATCAGGGCCCCGACCAAAGTGCCGAAAATTTTCCCTTGTCCTCCGGCCAAACTGGTTCCCCCGACCACCACGGCGGCAATTACCTGCAATTCAACCAAGGTTCCTGATTTCGGATCTCCAGTGACATGTAAAGACGCCTCCATAATACCACCGAGACCGGCTAGCAAACCGCAAAGCGTGTAAACGAAGACCAAAACCAAATTGACGGGAACCCCCGAAAGACGAGCTGCTTCCGGGTTGCCACCCACTGCATAAACGTAACGGCCGATCGAGGTACGGCTCATCACAACGTAAGCCACTCCATACAAAGCAAGCATCAAGGCAACCGAATTGGGAAGACCAAAAAGATCGGAACCGCGTCCGAGCCAAGAAAAGCCTTCGTTTTCAACTGGAATCGGTTCGGACTTGGAAAAAATGAACGCGAAACCCTTGGCGATGAACATGACGCCGAGGGTCACGATAAAAGCGGGTATTCTGAAAGCCGTAACCAAGCCACCAGTCCCCATTCCGATCAGAGCGCAAATCAATATTCCCGCCAAGCTTCCAAGCCAGAGATGGACAGTCGTTGGATCGGAACCCCCGAGATATTGAATGGCAAGGGCCCCAACGACACCACTGAATGCAATAAGGCTTCCCACGGATAGATCGATACCGGCGGTAATAATGACCAAAGTCATGCCGATTGCTATGATCGCAACGACCGAAACCTGCTTAAGGACATTGAGTAAATTATCTTTCTTGAGGAAATTCGGCCAAAGGTAGGTTTCCGTCCGATAGGTCTTGGTCCTCGCCAAAGCCTCGTTTTCGGAGGCAAGCGTCGGCAATTGACCGGAAGTGAAAATCGCCATGTGCTCACCGGTCACGATCGCGTCCAGTTCATCCTTTTGGGAAAGCAGAGCTTTGCGGGCATCGGCAGGAGTGCCGACAATCGAAGCCACAACATGGAGACCTCGGGCCGAAAGACTGTCCTCAAGCGATTCGGCAAATCGAGCAGCCCCCTCACCGGTGCGGACGAGAACCAAGACCTTGGATTTCGGTGGATTGTCAGCTGAAACTTCGAGCGCCAGTTCTCTTGCGGCGGAAGAACTGATGGCGGACTGTTTCTCAATGGTAACCAAACTGATACCAAGACAGATCAAAAGAAGCACAAGCACGTTGCCGTACTCCGACAGAAGACTTCGAAAATTCATTTTCATCAGGCAGACAGCTCCTCTCTTTGGGTGGCTAATTTCATTACGTCTTCCTGTTTGGCATGGACGCAATCCTCAATTTCTCCCGTCACCCTACCCTCGTTCATTACGATTATGCGGTCGCTCATGCCTAAAACCTCAGGCAACTCCGAGCTAATCAACAGGATAGCTTTCCCTTCCTCGGCCAGTCCATGAATGAGTTGATAGATCTCAAACTTCGCTCCCACGTCGATTCCACGGGTAGGTTCGTCGAAGATGATTACTTCGGCATTTCTTTGGAGCCATTTGGCCAAAACGACTTTTTGCTGATTCCCGCCCGACAAAGTGCCGGCGGCTTGAGAATGGCCCGATATTTTGATCCTCATCTTTTCGACGTAACCAGAAAAGGCCTCGCTTTCCCGAAAAGAGCTTATCATAAAATTCTGGGAAAAACCACCCAGGTTGGGAAGACCGAAATTTTCTTGGACGGTCTGCCCCAAGACAAGCCCCTGCCCCTTTCGGTCTTCAGTCAAAAGACAAATTCCGTGACGGATCGCATCTCTCGGACTTCCAACCTTTAACCGCTTGCCGTCCAAGTCGACTTCGCCAGAGTCCATCCGGTCCGCTCCAAATATGAGACGGGCAGTCTCCGTTCGCCCCGCACCAACCAATCCGGTCAGGCCGACGATTTCTCCTGCCCGCAGATCGAATGAAACGCCTCTGACAGAAGAACCTCGCCTGAGGTTTCGCACGGATAACCTGACTTCACCGGCAACGCTTTCCCGGGAGGGGAATTCTTTGTCCAAACTTCGGCCGACCATCAAGGCAATCATTTGCTCGCGATCGAGGTCGGACTTCTCGCGGGTCGCAACATGAGCGCCATCCCGTAGGATGGTTACCCGGTCGGCGATTGCATCGATTTCATCCAAGCGATGACTGACGTAGATAATTCCAATACCTTGGGACCGCAATTCCCTGACCACCTTGAGTAATCCGTCCACTTCGCGAGGGGTCAAAGCCGCAGTCGGCTCATCCATCAGGATAATCCGGGCATCCTGAGAAAGAGCTTTGGCAATCTCGACTACTTGCTGTTCGGCCACCGACAGTTCTCCGCAAAGTTTTTCCGGATCAATCTCCACGCCGATGCGGTCAAAGAGTTTCAAGGCTTTTTCTCTCTCAGCGGCTCGGGGAATGAAGCTCAATCTCGCTGGTTCCTGACCGAGGAAAATATTCTCCCTCGCGGTTAAGCCAGGAACTAGATTGAACTCTTGATAAATAATGCCGATCCCCGCTCTGAGTGAGTCCTGCGGAGTCTCGATTGAAATGCCGCGACCCTTGGTTTCAATCGTACCCTCGTCAGGCAAGTGGGCCCCTCCGATGACCTTGATCAAAGTGCTTTTGCCTGCCCCGTTTTCGCCCAACAAAGCCAACACTTCGCCGGCATAAAGATCGAGGTCTACGCCATCGAGTGCTTGGACTCCGGGAAACCCCTTGGCAATGCCCCGCATTCGGAGCAATGGGGGTTTTTCGATTCCCTTGGTCAACCTATTTCAGGTCGGGATCCTGATCCGCGTCCGACTTGGTGTAGAGAGTAGCCGGCAAGAGCGTTTCCTTGGGAAAACTCTCACCTGCCTGATACTTCACGATAAGCTCTACGATTTGGATCCCCATTTTGTCAGGATGTTGGATCGGGTCGGCATAAATCTGACCATTCTTGATCGCCTTCTTGCCGTCGGGCATTCCGTCGAAACCGATGATCTTGATCTGATCTTGGCGATTGGCTTCTTTTACAGCTGTGTAAGCTCCCAACGCAGAAGGGTCGTTGATTGCGAAAACGGCGGCCAAATCCTCATGAGCCTGCAAGGCGGCCGAGGTCGACTCGTACCCTTTGGTCCGGTCCCCATTTCCGTCTAATTCGGCGACAATCTCTATCTTTCCGGAAGCCCGCACCTCATTGTAGGCGTTAATTACTTTCTTAAAGCCGTCTACGCGCAAAACGCATGAATTGGCTTTTTTCAGGTCAAGCACAAGAACTTTGCCACCCTCTTCGCCAAGAGCTTGGATCATTGCCTGACCTGCCAATTCTCCCCCTTGGAAATTGTCCGTTCCAACGTGACCCTCGATTTTAGCTCCCTCCGCAGCGCATTTCGCATCCACGGTAAAAACAGGGATACCTGCGGCATTCGCTTCCTTGACGGCAGGACCAATTGACATCCGGTCAACCGGGACCAAAACAATGGCTACCACGTTTTTGGCAATGAAATCATCAATTTGATCCGATTGCTTCTTTACGTCCATGTCGGGATCGACCACGAGAAAATCATAACCGTTCTTTTCGGCTTCTGCCCTAATATTTTCTGCGATCACGCTAAAGAACGGATTGGAAAGGGTCTGGGGCGTGTAGGCAATGACTCCTTTGGCAGCCGAACCTCCTCCGTCACCTCCGCAACCTAAAAGGCAAAAAAGGACCGCCCCTGCAAAAATGCCCAAGAGTTTATTTTTGATGTATAAAAGATTTGAATATTTCATAAGTTAAAGAAGTTAGGCGAAAAGCTTATCCCGAATGTTCCCGGCAGTCTCAATGCAAGCTTCTCCTATTTCCTCGAAGCGATTGGCGGGCAAGCGAAACGCCGGTGCTATCGTGGTAACCGCGGCAATCGGATAATGGTAGTCATCGAGAATAACCGCGGCAACACAATGAATTCCCTCCAAACCCTCCGCCTCGTCGACACCATATCCACATTCTCGAATTTTTTGCAAATCACCGAGCAAAAGCTCGCGCGTCGCCAAAGTTCGAGGGGTGAAACGCTTCAGGGTGACCTTCTCAAGGAACTGATCGAGTTCTATCTCAGGTATGTTGGCCAGGATCGACTTTCCTGGAGCACAGGAATAACAAGGGACTCTCATACCGACGGTACCGGAAACTTTGATTGCCTGATCCGAAACGCATTGCTCGAGAATCAATGCTTTGCCTTCGGACATTGAGAGCAGTTGAGTCGTCTCACCAGTCCTGTCTCTCAAATCCTTCAGACTCTCCCAGGAAGAGACGACCAAGCTTTTGTCATTGACCTGAGGTCGGGTGAGATCGGCAACCCGGTTCGTAAGAACGTACCTCCGATCGTCCTCCCGGCGGTAAAGCCACCCCCTTTTGGTCATGGTTTCGGTAATCCGGCCAACCGTATTGACGGGCAAATCGAGGGTTCGGGCAATCTCGCTGGAAGATTGACCCCTTCGAAATCGGCCCAAAAGCTCAAGGATAGCCAAGGTTCTTTCCGTTCCTTTGGCCGAAGCTTCCTCCCTAATCAAAATGGTTTCAGTCATAAATTCCTTATGTGGAAACTTTTCCTAATATGGAAAAAGAGAGTCATCAATCCTTTTCGAAAAGAAACGACAAGACCCCAAAAGCAAGGAAGGTGAAGGGAGGTAAGGGTTTTTCATAAAATAGGCTTGCCGATCCCTCTAAATTTCTAAGTTTGGATCCGAAACCATACTTGGAAAATGACAAAAGAGCTAAACTTCAAGCAAGAACTTACCGCCGCCTTCGGACAGCCGATTTCGGAAAACCCAACGCAAGTCATGGTCGAGGCCGCCTACAGGCATCACAACCTCGACTGGAGATACCTCACGATCGAAGTTGGCCCAAACGATCTCGAAGATGCGGTCAGAGGAGCCAAAGTCATGGGATTCCAGGGGTTTAACTGTACCATTCCCCACAAGGTCAAGGTGATCGATTACCTCGATGGCTTAGGCGAATCGGCATCCCTCATGGGCGCCGTCAACTGCGTGGTCCGCAAGGACGGACAATGGATCGGAGAAAACACCGACGGCAAAGGCTTTGTTTCATCACTCAGGGAACTGACCGACCCCTCGGGAAAGAAAGTCGTCATTTTCGGTGCAGGAGGGGCAGCTCGGGCCATTGGGGTCGAAGTGGCTTTGGCCGGAGCATCGGCAATTACCATCGTCAACCGCTCTTCAGGGCGCGGTGAGGAACTTTCTTCACTATTGGACGAAAAGCTCCCCGCAGAGGCAAACTTCATCCCATGGGAAAAGACTTTCGTCATACCAGACGGAACCGATGTTTTGATCAACGCGACCTCGATAGGTTTGTTTCCCGACCTGGACGCCCGACTCGATCTCGATATCGAAAGCCTTACCTCGGAAACGGTCGTCGCCGACGTAATTCCCAATCCCCCCGAGACCAACCTCGTACGCGACGCCAAGGGCAAAGGCTGCAAGGTGATAGACGGCCTTGGTATGCTTGTAAATCAGGGAGTAATAGGAATCCGACACTGGACCGGTATCGACCCCGACCCTGTCGTCATGAGGGCCGCCTTGGAAGAAGTTTTCGACTAACAATCCAGCAACTTATACTTTCTCATGAAAAAAACACTTATTGCCCTTCTATTCTGCTTGGTTGCCATGGGGTCATGCTCCGAAAAAAACACCACCTTAGAATCTGATACCGATAACACCCTGTCGCGAAACAGCCAAGTGGAATACCTCGATAGTTCGACTGGACACAAAGACAAAACTTTCGCCGCTCAATGGTTCGTAAACAAGACGATTTTGCAAGGGGGGAAACAAGAAGGCGTAGAACTGCTTACGCTTGATAACGGAAAACTAAAGATCACCGTGATACCCACGAGAGGCATGGGGATATTCGACGTCCGCATGGGAAGTCTCCGCTTGGGATGGGATTCGCCCGTCAAGGAAATCGTCCATCCCTCCTTTGTCGACCTGGAGAGCCGAGGCGGTCTTGGATGGCTCGAGGGATTCAACGAATGGATGGTACGTTGCGGGCTCGAATTCGCCGGACACCCCGGAACCGACGAATTCATCGACAACACGGGTGGAACTGCCACCTTGGACCTTACTCTTCATGGTAAAATACAAAACATACCGGCTTCCGATTACGAAATAACGGTCGACCCTGATCCTCCCCACCGGATTCGAATCAGTGGCACGGTTTACGAAAAGTTCTTTTACGGGCCCAAACTCAAATTAGTAACCGAAATTTCAACCGTCCCTGGTTCGGACACTTTTCAGATATCCGACAAGCTTACGAACGAAGGCTCCTTTCCCCAGGAGTTTCAGCTGATTTACCATGGGAACTACGGTTCATCCATTCTCGAAGAAGGGGCGATGGTTTATGCACCGGCTCAAAGCGTTACCCCCATGAACGAAAATGCCGCCAAAGGGATCGACAGGTGGCAAATCTACAAGGGCCCTACTCCGGGATTCGTAGAAGAAGTTTTTCTCGTTGAGCCTTTGTCCGACGGCAATTCAAGTGCCCTTGCCCTGCTGACGAACGCTACTGGCGACCAAGCGACTTCGGTTCGTTGGAACGTGACTGAACTTCCCTACCTTACCATTTGGAAGAATACGGCAGCGGACGAGGACGGTTACGTTACTGGAATAGAACCGGCAACAGGTTACCCATTCAATCGCAAGGTCGAACGTAAATATGGTCGAGTACCTCGCATCGATTCAGGAGAGACCCGTATTTTCACCTTGAATTTCGGGATTCACCAAGGAAGGGAAGCGGTAGACGAAATGATTGCGGAAGCCACACAGATGCAAGCTGCGGCCAAAATCACGATGAACACCACCCCTCCGGCAACCGAGTAAAGAAAGGACCTCACGGCCACCGAAATCTCTTTTTTTGGTTCACCCTCCACATTTTAATGAAAAAAATACTGATCCTGCCCCTTCTGCTTTTAAATTCGATGATTTGGGCCAGAGACTGGCCTAGTTGGCTTGGCCCTGACGGCACGGGTGTATCCACCGAGTCCGGTTGGCGGAACAACCTCGAAAAACAAGCTTGGAAAACAAAGGTTGGGGTTGGCTTTTCTTCCGTTTCTGTGGCTGGTGGTCGGCTTTACACCATGGGTCACGACGGCAAAAAGTCCGTCGGCAAAGAGACAGTTTACTGCATCGATGCCAAGACGGGAAAAACAGCCTGGACACACTCCTACCCCGCCCCCCTCCTAGATTATCTTCACGAAGGCGGTCCCTGTTCTACTCCCACAGTTGAAGATTCCACCGTTTTCGCGTTAAGCAAGGACGGGATTCTTCATGCCTATCGGGCCAAGGATGGAGAAATCCTCTGGAAAAAAGAAATGATGAAGGAATCAGGGATGAAAAAGCCCCCCGACTGGGGATTCTCGGCATCTCCCTACCTGCTAGGGGATCTTCTCTTAATCGAGGCGGGTGCCACCTTCGCTCTCGACAAGAAAACGGGTGAAACGAAGTGGAAAAGCCAGACCTACCGTGCTGCCTACGGCTCTCCCACTTCATTCAAGTCTGGAAAGTCGGATCTGATTGCAGTTCTCAAGACAGACGGGCTCGTCATTCTGGACGCCACAAGCGGCAAGACCCTCGCCTTTGAGAAATGGGAAACCAGTTATCGCACGAATGCCACCACGCCCATTGTCCGGGGAGACAAGATTTTCATTTCAACGGGGTACAAGCGTGGGTGTGCCCTTTTCCAGTACAAAAACGGTAAACTCACTAAGTTGTACGAGAACCGAAATCTTTCCACACATATGAACAACGCCATCCCCGTAGGCGACTTTCTCTACGGTTTCGACGGAAACGTCCACATGGCGGGCCCCAAGGATTTCGTTTGTATTCGCTTTTCCACGGGAGAATTACAGTGGAGACAAAAGGATGGAGGTTTGATGGTCGGTTCCCTGATCGTGGCAGGAGACCGCATAATCGCTCTCGGGCAAAGAGGTGAAGTCGCCATTGCCCCCGTCGACCCAAAGAAATTTTCTCCCCTTACCCGAGATCAAGTCATAGGCGGACGCTGTTGGACCCCCCCTGTTCTTGCCAATGGCCTACTCTATTTGCGCAACGCAAGGGGTGACTTGGTTTGCCTCGAATTGAGCGAGTGAAAAATCGGACGGTCTATCCTTTAAAATTGTCCAATATTTCCCCTCGGCGGCATATACATTATGTAAGAATCTTTTATGATGTAACCAAATAACAGTCCCTGCTCTATAAAAACAAGATGCTATTTCTGATCTGCAACAGGCAACCGCTCAACAAGCAAATCAAATAAATCAACCATTATAGCTAAATAAGTCACAATAAATAACATGAAATTTAACGAATTTTCGCTTGATCTTAAGGAGTTCTTATTCAAGATGATATAATTATGCATAAGTTCCGTTTTTTTATCAGAGTATTTCCACTATTTCTTGTTCTTAATGCGTTCTGCGCAAATCGGGATTTTCACACCAACTCAGGTAAGTTGATAAATGGCTCTGTCATCAAATACTTCGAAGACGGCACCATTCTCCTCAAACGTGCGAACGACAACCAACTTTTCCGTATAGATTTGTCCATTTTCACCAAGGACGATCAAGCTTTCGTTAAGAATAATTTCCCACCGAACCACGATGCGCTTCCTACCTTCAATCGCCCTTTGAGCGAAAGGGACTTGGCGATGAATGCTCAATACATCGATCGTTTGGTCGAAAACAAATTACGCTCCTACAACCAGCGTCCCAACAAGGAAATCGAAAATGAGACCTTCGTCCGCCGGGCTTATCTTAAAATCATTGGACGCATCCCGACTCTTGAGGAAACCCAAGAATTCCTTTCCCAGAGGGATCGTAAAGCAAGGGTTCAACTCATTGACAAGTTGCTTGCATCCGAAGGCTTCAACAAAAACTGGTACATTTATTGGGCCGATATCCTGAGAGCGAAAACCCGGGTCGGCAACCAAGGTTCAGACGGATATCCATTCGTGAGATACTTGAAAGATTCGATTGCTGCCAACAAGCCTTACGACAAATGGGTCAAAGAGATGCTTTCCTCCACCGGTCCGATGTGGGAAAGAGGTAACGGTGCGGTGGGTTATTTCTATCGGGATCAGGGGATGGGATTGGACAACATGGCCAACACCGTTCGCGTTTTTCTGGGTACTAGCTTGGAGTGCGCGCAATGCCACGACCATCCATTTGATCGTTGGACGCAAAAGCAATTTTACGAAATGGCTGCTTTCACAAACGGAGTGGGCAACGTATCGAGAAAAGTCGAGCAACTCAAAGAGTTGAATAAAATGGCGCGTGCCGCTCAAAAAGAAAACGAAGAAGAAAGAAACCAGATACGCCGTGCGTTCGAATACGTCACGGATATCCTCAACCCTGGTCTTGACGACTTGGGCAAAGGGCAAATTTCGCTACCCAACGATTATCAGTACGACAACGCAAAGCCTGGTGAAAAATTGGAAGCCAAGACAATATTCGGATTGGTTGTTGAGTTGGACGAAAACCTTGAAGAAAAGGGATCACGAGCTTCTTACGCAAGTTGGCTCGCATCACCCGATAATCCCCGCTTTTCCACTGTTATAGCCAACCGCCTTTGGAAAACTGCCTTTGGCATCGGCTTAATCGAACCGGTTGACAACATGTACGATGACACGCTCCCGACTGACCCAACCCTCATGCTTCACTTGGAAAAGCTGATGGTGGCACTGGAGTACGACACAAAGGAGTTTCTTCGCATCGTTTACAACACAAAATCTTTCCAACGATCCGCTCCCTCGCGAGAAATCAATCCTCGAGACACCAAAGACGAATCAATGCCCATGGAAATCAAATGGGTCATTGCCGGACCAAACCCAAAATTCCCCAAACGAGGTGCATCTCCCTATTTTTACCAGGGTCCTGTGATGGAGAGGATGTCGGGCGAACAACTTTGGGATTCTTTGGTAAGTTTGAATTTTCCCGACTTGGACACACGCATAAATTCAAGGACCCCTGAAGATGGCTTTGACCGTTTCGAAAAGTATTCCCAGATGGAAGCACAAGATATTTTTGACGAGGTCATGGAGAGATATCATTCCAAAAAGCAAGCATCCAATATGGCGATGGGCCCAAAAACCGCACCTATCAACGAAAAATGCCCTATTAAAACCGGTCGCGACGCCAACCCCAACATAACGGCTAAAAATGCAAAAGGTGAAACTGTAGCCTTCTGCTGCAATGGCTGCAAAAACAAGTTTACGGCAGCCTTGCCGCCCTCGGCCAAAAGAGCTGCGATGGCATCCAAAAACATCGCCCCACTCAACGAAATGTGCCCGATCAAACCGGATCGAGTGGCAGACCCCTCCATTACCGCGAAAAACGCCAAAGGTGAAACCGTCGCCTTCTGTTGCAACGGTTGCAAAAACAAATTCGCCGCCGCTCAACCCGCACCTAACTCAGCTATGGCCATGTCCGGAATGAATATGGCCAGCAATTCTCCGGTGGGTAGAGAGTCCAACCAAAGAAAAGGAACTCTCACCAAAGACGCCAAGTCACTGAGGGCTGCTGAAGTCGGTGATCCCGCTCCCCGAGGGCACTTGATTCTTCAATTCGGAGGGTCACCCCGTGATCAAATCCAAGTTTCTCACAAGGAAGCCGCAGTCAATCAGGTTCTTGCCATGATCAATGGTTACGCCGAGAAATACTTGGTTAACAACAAAAAATCAGTCACTTTGAATACGATTGCCGAAGGCAACACCGTTGAAGACAAAATCAATCTCTCTTTCATGGCAATCCTTCAACGCAAACCCAATGCCAGCGAGCT
>PBMI01000004.1 GCA_002722545.1 Opitutia bacterium
CCCGAGCAGGCCGTCGATAGAGGCATCGAACCCGCGTTCGCCGGATTGTTCGACCATGGTTTTTCTCAGGGAATCGATTCCATCCACTTCGTTGGCGGGAGGCATTTCCTCGATCCGCTTGGCGGCCAATTCCAAGAGCTCGGTCCGGGCCCGTTGGGTATGCGGACGGCACTCGTCCCATGAACAAAGAGGCCAAACCACGGCCCCGGCGGTTGGAATCGTCCGGAGCATCCGCTTGGCCGCAAGGAGGGCGTCGCCCCCATTGTGCCCTTTGCCGACCAAGACCAAGATTCTGGGCCGGGGAGGAATGGTACGGAGTTCCCTCATGTCACGGAGCAAAGAATCTCCGATCGATTCACCGGCTTGGTTCATGACCTGCCATTCGCGTTTTTCGTCGCCTTTGAAGAACGATTTTTCAAAGGCGAGGGATTGCTCGCAAGAGAGAATGGGGTCGGCGGGCAAAGGGTTCATTTGGAAGAAACAAGAACGACGATGGCCGAGGCGATGGATTCCAAATGGGTCAGGCTGACGAGGGCTTCGCTTGCCCCCTTTTTCTCAAGCAGGGCCCTCCCCTTTTCGGTGAAACGCAAGAGGGGCTGACCTTGGTCTCCATTCTCCACCTCGGCGTCCAACCAGCCGAATTCTTTGCCAAAGCCCGTTCCAAAGGCCTTGGCAACGGCTTCCTTGGCAGCGAACCGGGCGGCCAAGTGGGGTGCGGGAGTGGCCTTTTCCCGGCAATAGGCCTGCTCGGCGGGAGAAAAGATCTTGTTTAGGAAATGGTCCCCGTGCTTGTCCAGGGAATCACGGATGCGGTCTACCTCGATTTGGTCGATCCCCACGCCCACGACGTTGGTTCCAGCAGGAATGGGGGGTAGTTCGCTCACTCGTTGAGCATCCGGCGCATGGTTTGGACGGCCTCCGCCAAACCGTTCGAAACCGAACGCGAGATAATGCTGTGACCAATGTTGTACTCGTACACCTGATCAAGGGTCTTGGCCCCTACGACGTTCTGGTAATTGATGCCATGTCCGGCATTGACCCGCAGGCCCAAAGAAACTCCGAGTTCCATGCCCAAACGAAGCGTTCCCAGTTCTTTTTCCCTGTTTTCGGAATCGAACCAGGCCCGGGCGAAACTCCCGGTATGCAATTCGACCCAGGGGGATTCGATCTCGGCCGAGGCCTCGAGTTGAGCGGGGTCGGGATCGATGAACATGCTGGTCGGAATGCCGGCATCCAAAAAAGTCCGCACCACTTCGCGGGAGCGTTCGAGGTTACCCGCTACGTCGAGACCTCCTTCGGTCGTGACTTCCTTGCGGTTTTCGGGAACCAGGCAAACGCTCTCCGGTTTGAGAGAAAGAGCCAGCTCGACCATTTCAGCAGAAAGGGAGACTTCGAGGTTGAGCCTCGTCTTCTTACGTTCGAGGTAGCGTTGCACGTCCTCGACTTGGACGTGCCTGCGATCTTCCCGTACGTGCATGGTTATGCCATCCGCACCGGCCTCCTCGGCCAACCAGGCCATGGAGGCGGGGTCGGGCTCGACGAAGCCGCCGTGGGTATTCGTTTCGTCCCGGTATCGGGCCTGCCGGATGGTCGCCACGTGGTCGACATTGACTCCTAGTAAAATCATAAGAAGAAATAATCTTAGGAGGTTTCTACTCGAAACTCAACTGACTTTGCGGGTCATCTCGTTTTGGTTGCTCGGAACAGGGAAGAAGGTTTCGGAGGAAGCGCGGGCGGTGAAGGCGGGTCACTCCATTTTCCTTGAGGGCCTTCAGGTGATTGGGTGAACCATAACCCTTGTTGGAGGCAAAATCATGGGCAGGAAACTCTTCCGCAAATTTTCTCATTATCCGGTCACGGGTGACCTTGGCGATCAAGGAACCCATCGCTATGGCAAGCGAGATGGTGTCTCCCTTGACCAAGCCTTGGTGCTCGTAGGGAAGCCTTTTCATAGGCCTTCCGTCGACCCGCACGACCCATTTTTTATCATCTTTGGGTGAACTGGTGGTGGAAAAAAGATCTTCCTCGGATTTCGGTTCGGGCGACCAAAGCTGTTTGCTCTTTGCAGAGGCCCGGTCCATGGCCCGCTTCATGGCCAAACAGGTCGCACCCACGATATTCTCGGTCTCGATCTCTTCGATCGAAGATTCGCCCGAAGCCCAAAATAATTCGCCCTGCTCGGCCAGGCCCAAGATCACGGTGTAAAGTTTTTCGCGACGCTCTTCGGCGAATTGCTTGGAGTCGTTCATTTCGGAACAAGCTTTACGGTTAGCTGCCTTGAGGAAGAATTCGGCGGACAAAACTACGGCTCCGGCCACCACTGGCCCGGCGAGGCATCCGCGACCCGCCTCGTCCACCCCGACAATCCCCAAAGACCGCTTGGCTTCTTTGCGGTCGTAGGTCCAACGAGGGTTTGCCATAGAGCCTCCCTGTCCTTCCTACTTACGCCACTTCGGATTCCAAGACTTCTTGGCGGGGGGAGTCTTGCCCATCGCCTCGTAGGCAGTCTTGAAGTGCATTTTGCAAAATTCCCCCATCCGTTCCTCCCCGAATTGTTTGAAAAGCTGAGTTGCAACCTCCTTGGCCTGAGCTCCGGACCCCTTGGGGATGGATCGGCCAGCCAGTTCTTCGAGCTTTTTCATCTGTTGAAGCCAGGTGGCCCGTGCGATGACCGAAGCCGCGGCGACGACCGGATCTTCCTCTGCCTTGGTCCTCATTTGCAGATCGAACCCCGTACCTTCAACGTATTTCTGGACGAGGGGTTGTTTGGTAAATTGATCAAGTAATCCCCATTCGGGCTTCCTTAGTTCAAGGGCGTCGTTGAGAGCACGCCCGTGTAACCAAGCAAGCATTTTGTTGAGGTTGTTTCCGAATTTACCGTAAAGCTCGTTGTATTTGAGCATGCCGGTAAAGGCCGTCTTGATGACCACCCCCTTGGTTGATGCAATGTGCTTGGCCATCTTGAGGATGGCTCCATCGGTTATGGTCTTGCTGTCCCGAATACCCGCTTCCATCCAAGAACGGACCATATCTCCATCTCCGATCACGCACGCGGTGACCACCGGACCAAAAAGATCTCCCTTTCCACTCTCGTCCAGTCCGGCATGAGGCTCGAACCATTCCGGGTTGTTCACTTCCTCGTACCCGAGGAGAATTTCGCCGGTAACCTCGGGTTCGAGAATGTTAGTTACGAAATCTTCGGTTCCCCTGCCCTGCACGACCAGTTTCCCGCTCTCGTAGGCAACGACCTTGACCTGATCGCCATCAAAGGCATGCCGGGCATACTGAACCTCGCGGGTCGGCCAACCTCGGGAAAAAAGCGCCTGACCGAGCTTATCCAATTGATCACCCTTTAATTTTAGAGTGTACATTGACTTTTTCTTTCTTTCCTCACCACCGGAATTTGAAGCTGCGCTTGCCATAAGCAGGATATATTTGGAAAAGACTTGAAGAAAAAGCAACCGCCAAGCATGACATCGCAAATTTTAAACCATCCCCTCAAGGATCCCCGAAGGATTAAGTCCTTTCGGGAATCCTTGCTGGCTTGGTACGACGATTACAAGCGGGAACTCCCTTGGCGTTCGCAACCGGGTCTCTATAAGACAGTGGTCTCCGAGTTCATGCTCCAGCAGACTCGGGTTTCAACCGTCCTGCCCTATTTCGAAAGATGGATGAACCTGTTCCCTGATTTTACGGCCTTGGCCAAAGCCCCCGAGGAACGGGTGCTTAAGGCATGGGAAGGGCTGGGCTACTATTCCCGGGCCCGCAACCTCCATAAATTGGCCAGGCAAGTGGATTCATGGGAAACGATCCCCGTGGATGCAAAATCCTGGCAAGCGCTTCCGGGGATCGGGCCCTATGTGGCGGCGGCCGTGACCAGCATATCCTTCGAGCAACCGGAAGCGGTCTGCGATGGGAACGTGGTTCGCGTCCTGACCCGTCTTTTCGCAAACGACGAGCTCTTCAAGGACGGTGCGACCGCTCAGAAGAAACTACGACCCTTGGCAGCCGAGCTTCTCGACGCCAACCGTCCGGGTGATTACAACCAGGCCCTGATGGAGCTTGGAGCGACCGTTTGCCACCGCCAATCTCCACTTTGCCTGACTTGTTCGGTAATCGATCATTGCAAAGGTGGAAAAACGGGAGATTTCGCACGATATCCGAATTTGGCAAAAAAGAAGAAATCCAAGCAAAAGATCACCCGGTACTGGATCGAATCGGAGGATGGCTTGCTCCTTTGCTCGGCCGCCAAAGGTTCAGCCAGGTTGGCGGGAATCTACGAGTTGCCGGAAAACCTGCCCCCTGAACTCAAGAAAGTTGGCCATGACGCCAAGCCCTTGGCCACCAAAAAGCGGACTATCGGACAAGTCGACTACGAAGAGAAAATTCATAGGGCGGTGTTACCCAAGAGGACAAAAATTACCCTGCCCGAGGGTTACCGCTGGGTTCGTTGGGCCGAACTGGACGATCTCACCTTATCCGGGCCCCACCGAAAGTGGATCCGGGAATTGGGCGGGAATCCCGCCTAGGATTTTTCAGGGTCTTCCTTCGGAGCCTGACAGGACCAACACTCCGTGAAAATTCCGTCCACTTGCTCCGCACACTTCGGGCACTCCCACTCTTCCATTGCTTGCGGTGGAGCTTGGAAATAATCGGTTACGATCTGGCGGGCCCGAACGAAGTCCTCGTGATTCAAGACACAAACGTTCGGAAACATGTCGGGAATGGGGACCTCGGTAATGTTCGACCCCGTCCAGTTACGAAGGACGGTCTGAATGCCTTCGCTTTTGAGGAGTTGGTCNACCAANCCGACCTTTGCGGAGTCCCAATCTCGAAAAACTTCGTACATCATGAATCAAAAGNCGTCATCTGAGTTCGCTGGCGACCAAGTTCTCCCCGTCCAAATTGAAAGGGCCAAGACCGTATTCTTCNGCTAGTTCCCGGGTCGAGCATAACTCCTTCATCGCGAAGCCNCGAACTGACAGGAAATCATCCATAATCTCTGGTTCGAGACCCCATGCAAAAGGCTCATTACGCCAACCAAGCCACCAATTGACAAGCCAACTATGCGGACGAAACTCCGTCCTGCCATCCGGCCACTTGGTCATGAAACTGAACAGGACCCTCAGGCGCTTTGACGGAAGTTCCCGCAACACCTCGAAAAGTCGGTCGATGGTAGCAGGCAACAGATACATCAACACTCCTTCGATTACGAAAAGCGTGGATTTCGAGTCGTCGAATATTTCGGCCGGAAAGGATTGTCGACCCAAGTCCAACCCAAAGAATTTGAGGTTGGAGGGAATGCTTATGGAATTGTCTTCTAGAGCACGAAGTTTGGCTCCTTGAGTAGCTGGGTGATCGAGCTCGACGATCTCCGCTTTCGGGTTGCCTGCGGAAAGTCGAAATCCCAGGGTATCGAAACCCGCCCCAAGGACGACCAGTCTTTCGAATCCGCATGCCATGGCGGTCTGGACTCGGCTTTCGATCCAGCGCTTCCGGTGCCAATAATGCTTCATGATTCCCGGATGGGTTAGCCCTTCCAAGCTTCGCCACAGCATGCGTGTGGGCGGCCATGCAGAGCTTTTTGCAAGCCACCGGTCAAACACGCTCCCGGACAAAAAGGCTTTGCACAAATCCGCCGAACCCGGGGCAACCAAGGAAGCTGTCTTGCTATCGCTATCGAGCAGAATCGTACTTGCCGCGATTACCTTGGCCGTATTGCTGGCCCGACCTTTTTTCACCTCGCCGGGGAATCCTTTTGCGAAAAGGCGTCACGATAATGAACGTACCAACTACTGGTAAAGATTTCGTCCGGGTCATAAATCTTTTTCAAGCCAAGCCAATCGCGAAACTTGGGGTAGCAATCCTCCACTTGTTCAACCGAAGCGGAACGGTGGTAGGTGAGAAAGAAACTACCACCCGACTCGCGACTGGCATCGATCAATGCCCTAAAAGTATTGGCCGTTCTCTCCAACCCGGATTGGGTATGAGACGTACGGAGATTGAAAATAATGCAAACGAAGTCTTCCTTTGCCCAAGGGAGATAAGATACTTGATCGCGCAATATCGCCCGAATGGTTCCGTAAATCACCTCGGTATCGAACGAGCGCAAGATCTCCCGGGCCTTTTGCACGAAGGCTAGCAATTGTTCTTTCGGGACATAGTGTTCGCCTATGACAAGAGTCTCTTTTGTTGATGACGCAGGATTCTCCTTATCCGCGCTTTCGAGAAAATCCGAATAGCTCGGCACGTAAGTACTCAATTGCATGGTGTCCGACCAATAATGGTTGCCGTCGGTATTGAGATAGTGCCCTGCATAAAGGCGGAACGCCTCTTTTTTATCCTCATGGGCCAACTTGAGCAGCTTAAGCCAGGTTGCGGGATCCAGGTCGGAGGTTGAATCCGGTTCGACCCCCTCGGTTTCGTCAGGCTTGTAACAGGCAAAGACTCCGCGGCGCAAAAAGCTTTCGTTATCCGAATCGATTACGAACTGAAAATCGCCGTACAAACAACCTTCCTCCACCCGTCTGTACACCGCATTCATGGCATCATCCAGATCGATCACGTCCACCACCCGTCTCAAACGTTGCCGAGGCTCCAGCCTAAGGGTGGCCGAATATATGATTCCAAACAAGCCATACCCCCCGATCACCAGGGAAAACAACTCTTCGTTTTCCTCCCGGTTGCAAAAGACGACTTCCCCATTCGCATCCACCAGCGTCAAGTTCTCGATATCATCCCCCAAAGGCTGCATCAAAAGACCACGCCCATGAGCATTTGCGGAGATCGACCCTGCCAAGGTCACCGAATCCACACCCGTTTGCTTTTGCCTGATTCCCCAAGTCTTGCCCGTTTCAGTCTGCATGGCGTGACAGGCTGCTATAATCTTGGGCCAATCGGCTCCCGCCTCGATATGTAAAAGTCCCTTGACCGGATTCGTATCCAGCACGCGATCCAAGCCCGTCACGTCAATGTGCAAGGAGTCGGCGGCAAATTGCTGACCGCCCATCGCGTGCCGTCCACCGGCAACCGAGACAGGTGTTTTTTTCTCTTTGGCCTCGTTTACGATTTCTTGAAGTTCGGACAAGGTCCGAGGACGAACGACCTGCAAAACTTCTGTTTCGTTTAACTGGGAATGCACGTCGTTCAAGATTGGTTTCATCGGCAGTCAAAAAATCATGGGGAGGAAAGCGCAAACTTGGCGACTCGGTCGATTACCCCGTCGAAGGAACCGTTTGAGAAAAAGACCAGAAGGGTCGGTTCATCACCAAGTTGGTTTTCCAGGTAATCGGCAAGTTCGCTGTTTTGGACGAAAGACCGGCCTTGCTTGCCCGCATCCTCTATTCGCTTGATCATGGCTTCGGGTTGGATTCGCTTTTCCTCGGGGATTTTTTCAGCACGGTGGACGGCTCCGAGCAAAGCCACGTCGGCCAAGGAAAGGGCATCCGCAAAACGATCCTGAAAAACATTCGTCACGGCGGTGTTGCTGCGCGGTTCAAAGCAGGCGACGATTCGTCGCCCGGGCCAACGGGCCCGCAAGGATCCCAGGGTTCCCTCGATGGCGGTGGGGTGATGCCCAAAATCGGAGAGGACGACCAGAGACTCTTTATCAACGAGAATTTCCTGCCTACGTTTCACTCCTTGGCAGGCGGAAAAATCAGGAAGGGCGGCCGAAGAAAAAGGATCGTTCAGATCAAGTTCCTCCACTTGGGCAAGAACGGTCGAAAGAAACGCCATGGCTAGGTTACGGGCGTTGAAGAGCCCGGGCATGTTCCATTCGACTTCCTGGACTTCCTCACCCCCCCAAAACAGGCGGAAGCGAGTGCCTTCGCTATCTTCCTCGAAATCTACTATGCGCAAATCATTCGCCTCGCCCTGCCCCACGGAGATGGTGGTCGTCCAGGGAGCATCGGGAAGGGCAAGCAGGTTCGGATCGTCCCCGTTGAGCAAAACATATCCGTCGGAGGGAACGATGCGGAGCAAATGAGAAAAACTCCGGGAAATATCCTGTAAATCTCGAAAAATGTCCCCATGGTCGAATTCAAGGTTGTTGAGCACGAGAATACGGGGGCGATAATGAATGAATTTGCTTCGCTTGTCGAAAAAGGCCGAATCGTATTCGTCGCCTTCGATCACAAAGGGCGATTCGCCTCCGCCCAATTCGTTTCCGGAGGCCAGATCAAGCGGGACTCCCCCGACGAGATACCCAGGGGATGAACCGACTTGCTCCAAGGCATAGGCAGTGAGCGAGGTCGTGGTGGTTTTCCCGTGGGTTCCTGCAACCACCAAGGATGGTCGATCCCCAATCAAATCCTCCCCAATCAATTGGGGAAGAGAAACAAAGGAAATCTCGCGGGTTCGCAACAAACGCTCGACTTGGGGGTTGCCCCGTGAAACGGCGTTACCCACTACGATTCGGTCGGGCTTCCAATCGAGCATTTGGTTTTCCTCGAAACCTTCGAAAAGGTCAATGCCGGCGTCCGTAAGAACGTCGGACATGGGCGGGTATACGCCCGCATCGGAACCGGCGACCTTATGGCCCAATTTCTTAAGAAGAACGGCGGCGTTTCCCATCGCCGTCCCACACACCCCAATAAAGAATACCCGCATGAAGCGGAGTTTGCGCAAAAAGAGCGGTTTTGGAAAACCAAATCCCTCATTAAGGGCCGAAAAATTGCTTTTGTCTCGACTTAGGCCCTTCTTTTCGGGAAATCGAAATGGATGAACGATAAAAACCTTAAGGTGCTGGTATTGGGAAGCGGAGGCCGCGAACATACCTTGGCAAGAATTTGCGCAGAGAGCCCAATCGTGGAAAAAGTCGCCGTTGCTCCTGGAAACGGTGGCATGGCCGGCGAGTTCGAAACCTTTTCCATCGGCGTGGAAGACAATGAGGCCATCGTGAACTTGGCCAAGGAAGAGGGAATCGATCTCGTGGTCGTAGGCCCGGAAGTCCCCTTGTGCAACGGTGCCGTTGACGCTCTCACTGAAGCGGGCATCGCAGCCTATGGTCCGAACAAATCGGCAGCGAGGTTGGAGGGAAGCAAGGCCTTCTCGAAAGATTTTTTTGCCAGACAAGGTATTCCCACGGCTGAGTATGGTAATTTCAGCGAAGTAGAACCCGCCCTCGATTACCTTTCGACCTGCAACCTGCCCATCGTGGTCAAAGCAAGCGGTTTGGCCGCCGGCAAAGGCGTATTGATTTGCGAAAGCAGGGCTGAAGCGGAGGAGGCGGTCCGGGATATGCTGGCCGGTTCGAGTTTCGGAGAAAGCGGCAGAGAAGTCGTAATCGAGGAGTTTCTGGAGGGAGAGGAGGCTTCCTTGCACCTCATCTGTTCGGGCGAGAGTTATCTGGCCCTTCCCATGAGTCAGGACCACAAAAAAGTCGGCGAGGGTGACGTCGGGCTCAATACCGGAGGAATGGGGGCTTACGCTCCAACCCGATTGGTCACCGCCGACATGCTTGCCCAATACGAGGAATCGATCGTCCGTCCCACCTTGGCAGGTCTGAAAGCCGAGGGCATCGAGTTCAGGGGAACTCTCTACGTCGGGTTGATGCTGACGGCCACCGGACCCAAGGTATTGGAGTTCAACGTTCGTTTCGGCGACCCGGAAACCCAAGTGATCCTGCCTCTTTTGGACGAGGACCTCGTGCCCTTGCTCCTCGCTTCGGCTCGAGGGGAAGAACTTCCGCCTTCCGTTCATTTCAAGGATGCCTATGCCATGGTCGTCGTCTTGGCCAGCGCCGGATATCCGGAAAGCTACCCCAAAGGAGAGGTGATTTCCTCTCCTTCCGACTTCCCGGAGGGCTCCCAACTTATCCACGCGGGCACCAAACTCGATGGAGAAGGAAAATGCATAACTGCCGGAGGACGTGTGTTGGGGGCGGTTGGGATCGGAACAAGCTTGCAGGAAGCCAGAAAAAAGGCGAACGCGGTATGCGAAGCAGTCGATTTCCCTTCCAAATATTTCCGCAGGGATATCGGACATCGTGAATTTTCAAGGACCTGAATCGGTTCTAACTTGCCTTTTTGCCTAGAGAAAAAGAAAAGAACCAAAGAATGGGTAGAAAGAGCAGAGCCAAAAAGGAAAGAAAGCAGGAGAAATTGATCGTCTTCATCTGCACCGCCAACGTCTGCCGAAGCCCGATGGCCGAGAAACTTTTCGAGGAAGCCATTGAAAAATCAGGGACGAAAAAGAAAATTCGCGTTTTCTCGGCCGGCATATCGGCTATGGACGGTGACCAAGCTTCCGAAAATTCAATCATTGCTTCCTCGGAGGTCGGCTTGGACCTCACGGATCACCGTAGTTCTGCCTTAACCCGGGCCATGATCGAAAACGCCTCGGTGATTTTTTGTATGACCGAGTCGCACCGAGCCCTGCTCAACATGTATTTCGAGGTTCCCGAATCTTCCCCCATTTTTCTCATGCGCGAATTCGTGACGCAAGGTTCCACCGAACTGCCCGACCCTTATGGTCAGGACATCGAAGTTTATCGAACTTGCAGGGATCACATGAAGGAAGCGTTGCCGTCCCTCTTGGAGTGGGTTGAAAAAAACCTCTAAACCTTTATATTCATTCTAAATCATGCTCAATCCAGAACCTTCGCATTCGCAATCCAATCTCACGCTTGACCGGCGCTCCTTGTCGGACCTCGACCCGGCCATATTCTTGGTTATCGAAGATGAGAAAGTCAGGCAAAGGACTCACCTCGAACTCATTGCCTCGGAAAACTTTACCTTGCCCGCCGTGATCGAGGCGACCGGAAGCGTGCTGACCAACAAATACGCCGAAGGCTACCCGGCGAAGCGCTATTACGGCGGTTGTGAACACGTCGACGTGGCCGAAAGACTGGCCATCGACCGAGCCAAGGAGCTTTTCGGAGCGGAACACGCAAACGTCCAGCCTCACTCGGGCAGTCAAGCCAACACGGCAGTCTATTTCGCCTTTCTACAACCCGGTGACAAGATCCTGACAATGAGTCTGGAAGACGGAGGGCACCTCACCCACGGACACCCCAAGAATTTCAGCGGAATGCTCTACGACGTGATCAATTACGGAGTTGATCGCGAAACCGGTCGAATCGACTACGACTCGATTGAGGAGATCGCAAAACGGGAGAATCCCAAGCTTATAACCGTGGGAGCCTCCGCCTATCCCCGCACGATTGATTTCGAACGGATGGGGGAAATCGCGAAGTCAACGGGCGCCCTCTTGCTCGCGGACATCGCCCACATCGCCGGTTTGGTTGCGGCAGGTCTGCACCCATCTCCGGTTCCGCATGCGGATTTCGTAACCACAACCACTCACAAAACCCTGCGCGGTCCGCGCGGAGGGCTCATCATGTGCAAGGAGGAACATGCCAAAGCCATTGATTCCGCCGTCTTCCCCGGCAACCAGGGCGGTCCCCTCATGCACGTCGTCGCGGCAAAGGCCATTTGCTTCGGGGAGGCCCTCAAGCCTAGCTTCAAGGAATACCAAGCCCAAGTCATCGCCAACTCTTCGGCTTTGGCCGAATCACTTTCCGAGGGCGGCTTTCACCTAGTCAGCGGAGGAAGCGACAACCATTTGATGCTGATTGACTTGCGCCCATCCCATCCCGACCTCACCGGCAAGCAAGCCCAAATTGCCCTCGAAGGAGCCAACGTTACCCTCAACCGAAACACCGTTCCCGGTGAAACCCGCAGTCCATTCCAAACCAGTGGTCTTAGAATCGGAACACCTGCGGTTACTTCAAGAGGAATGATGGAACCCGAAATGCGCGAGATCGGATCCATCATCAAGCAAGTCATTTCCGCTCCGGAAGACGAACAGTCCGTAAACTCCGCCAAAGAGAAGACTCTTGCGCTTTGTGGTAATTTCGGATTACCTTATTAATTCACTTCACTTATCGTATAACCTTGTTTCACCTTACTACATACTCACGATTATGAATCCCAATTCACAAAGAAAAAGAGGTTTCACCCTTATCGAGCTTCTCGTCGTCATTACCATCATAGGCATTTTGGCCACGGTTGCCATTGGACCCATGGGAGATCTGATTTTCGGAGCATCAAAGGATGCCTCCGGTACTAGCTTGAAAGAGATGTTCAAGAAACTGCAGACCGAAAGCGACAACACCCAAGTAAAATGGCCGGGTAAGGAAACAATCGGTTCCGCTCAGGGTTTCGCTCCTTGGTTCGTCAAGAAGACCTCCATGGATGATGCGGGTATTTGGTTTTTGCCCAACGATCCTTCTATCGAGGCTTTGGAAGAAGACGATAAGGTAATTCCGGACAAAATTTTGAATAAAGAAGGATCCCTTGATGATTTTAAGACCGCTTTTGGATATGAAATCGCCGCTCCCGATAACAAATATTACACCATCAAAACGCAACCTCCCTCCGGTCCTTTCCCAATCATGTGGACGCGAGGATTGGGAGAAGGAGATTCCGAGTCTGAATGGGGAGACGACTCTCCATGGGAAGGGGAAGGCGGTCACGTGCTTTTCAGTGACGGAAAAGTCAAATGGTACGAAACCACCAAGGATGAAGATGGTGATACGGAGGGCGTTTTTAAAAAATGGAGAAAACGCGGAGACGACCAAGATGACTCCTTTACCGCCAACATCCAAGATGCGATACCTGATGGGTGGGAAGTCTTGAAGCCTGAAGGCTGAGGAACTTGATTGGGACAATCGCCGGTTCTTTTCGCCAAAATCTGATACGTGGGCAAGGATAAGGTCCGCGGGACTCTCTTCTTTGGCAGACAGGGGCGGGCAAAAGTCGTTGTAGAAGGTCGGGATGAGCCGATTTCTTTAGCCAAGGGAGCCTCCAGTACGGCCCTTCATGGAGACTTCGTGGAACTGCAAGTCCTTCCGCCCAAAAAGAAAAAAGGCGACCGTCGGAGGCACCGTGGAAAGCCGGTCAAGCTCAGGTACGAGGTCCGCAAAATCGTAAAGCGGGAAACGATAAATTTCCTCGGCTTTTTGAAAAAAGATTTGGGCAGATCGCTCGTCAGGGCTGAAAATTCCAGGCTCTTCATTCCTTTCAAGATTCTTGGTGATACCAGAAATGCTGAGGAGGAGGACAAGTTGCTCTGCCAATTCGTTCGTTGGGACCCCCCTGCCCGCTTGCCTATGTGCAAGGTTCTCCGCGTACTCGGGCCAAGTGACGATCCCTTGACCGATCACAAGGGTATTTTGGCGAAATTCGGTCTCAGCGGAAACTTCCCCGACAAAGTAGTCCAAGAGTCAAAACTCTGCCCGGAAAAAGTGACGGCTGACGACAGGAGGGGTAGAAACGACCTACGAGAAGTTTTCACTCTCACTATCGATCCTTTGGATGCAAGAGACTTCGACGATGCCTTGTCCCTCCGCGAGTTGAAAAACGACGAGTGGGAAATCGGAGTGCACATTGCGGATGTCTCGCACTATGTTGGGCAGGGAACCCAGTTGGACAGGGAGGCCAAAAAAAGGGGGAATTCAACCTATTTGGTCGGTGAAGTCGTACCCATGCTCCCGCATCGTTTGTCGAGCGGCATATGCAGTTTGGTTGAAGCGGAAGAACGCTTGGTAAAATCGGTCCTCTTCCGATTCTCAAAGGAGGGAGAGCTTCTCGGCTCGAAACTGGCCGAATCCGTCATCAANAGCGACAAGCGTCTCACTTACGAACAAGCNCTTCTGTTTCTCGAAGAAGAGAGCATGGACACAATCAAGAATGCCAAGCCTCTGCCNAGTCGGTACTCCGGAAATCCGGGCAAAGCCTTGAACGAACTGTCCAACGAGCTGCTTGGCGACCTACGGGACGGAATCCGNATGCTTTGGAAAATTGCATCCCGAATCAGGCATTCGCGGATGCAGTCGGGTTCGCTCGACTTCGCATCCTCCGAGGTCAAGATATTGGTCGACGAAAAAGGAGAACCGGAAAAAATCATTCAAAGTGAAAGCGACGAGAGCCATCAATTGATCGAAGAGTTCATGCTTTTGGCCAACGAAACCGTGGCCAAGGAACTGAGAAAGAAAAAACTGCCTGGAATCTTTCGCGTTCACCCCGATCCGGATCCTGAGAATCTCGAAGAGCTCCGTTCCTTCCTCTCGATCTTCGGCGTATCCTGCGGCGAACTGACTAGCCGGAAGGAAGTCAACAAGATGCTCACTCAAATCAACAAGCACGCTCTCGCTCAGGTTCTCAGAATCAAGTTTCTACGCAGTATGAAGCAAGCTTGTTACCGGAGTTCCCCCGATGGTCATTATGGATTGGCCAAGAGGGATTACCTTCATTTTACCTCACCCATTCGACGCTACGCCGACTTAGTGGTCCACCGCGTAATCGAAAAGATCGTCAGGCATCAAAAAGCAAACAAAAGGGGCCATGAAAAATTGGAGGGGTTGGCAAAGCATCTCTCTGCCATGGAACGCAACAGCGTCGATGCCGAACGTGAGTCGGTCAAAGACAAGCTTCTTCTTTTTTACAAGAAAGACTTGGATAAAAGACCTCCCGTCAAACACAACGCGATCATTACGGAAATCGGACGCAGAGGGCTCTTCATCGAATTGACCGACACTCAGGCCAGGGGGTTCGTTCCCATCCGCACTTTGTCGAAGGAACTCGGATACCGAGTTTCGTCAAACGGTGCCGCATTGGTCGGACGAAACCCCAAGAACAAGCTGAAACTGGGTCAGGAAATAAAAGTCGTCATCGACAAAGTATTCGTCTCGGACAAACAATTGGACTTCCGCTTAGGCTAAACAGACTTGCGTCCTCCCCGATCAACAACATCTTGCTCTAAACATGAATCAAGATTTTCCAAAAGAACTCGTCCGGATTTGGGCAAACGCCGTTCGACTCTACGAGGAAGGGCATAGATCGGCGGAAAGTTTCCCGATCGAAGACGAACTTTCCTTTCTTTCTTCCATCGGACTCAACCGGATGGATGTTTTCGACTTTGCCGAGGATTGGGTCTGCGAAGGTGCCCCCGACTTGGCCACTTTTCTTCTCATCCACGAGCAAAGGAGAGATTATTTCATCGAAACTCAGAAAGGGAAAACTTCCGAAGACAGACTCGACTCCTCCACGTTACCCGCCAAAAAAGAGGAAATCATGGGCATCCGCTGGCTTCCCAGAATCATCCCAAAAGCTCGAGCGAAACTCAGAGGCGAACTTCCTCCCGACACTATGTTTTGTTGTGGCGGAGATCGTAATTTTTTTCAGGAAAACGACATTCATCCCGCAGAATTCTTGAGAATCGTCAAGCGGTCGGGGAATAATGACGGGGCTATCGTAGATTGGGTTGTAGCCCGCAAGAAATAATGGAAATCGAAAATCAAAGAAGAAACAATTTCAATGAATGCTTTTGAAAAATATCACGCCTTGGGAAACGATTATTTGGTGTATGACCCAAAAGGCGAAGACCACCAATTTACCGAGGAGGAGACAATCCGAATCTGCCATCGTAACTTCGGCCTGGGTTCGGATGGAATTCTTTTGGGTCCCTTGCCTTCCGAAAAAGCCGATTACGGTCTCCGGATTCTCAATCCCGACGGAAGCGAGGCAGAGAAAAGTGGGAACGGACTGAGGATCTTTGCCCGTTACCTTCTCGATTCGGGAAAAGCAGGCACCTCCCCTTTTACCGTTGATACCTTGGGCGGAATCGTAACCTGCGAGGTCTCCGAAGACGCATCGGTCATTTCGGTGGAAATGGGCAAAGTAAGTTTCCACAGCGATGTCGTTCCGGTCAACCTTGAGGGAGATGCGAGGGAAGTACTGAACGAACCCATCGAAATCGAAGGTCAGTCCCTGAGGTATTACGCGGCCACGATCGGAAACCCCCATTGCGTGGTCCCAACGGATGACTTGAGTGAAAAACTAACCCGTGATTTGGGACCCTTTTTGGAAAACCACACGAACTTTCCCAACCGGACCAATGTCCAGTTTCTTAAAATCATAGACCGAAATCGAATACGAATTGAAATTTGGGAACGTGGAGCAGGCTATACCTTGGCCTCGGGAAGCAGTAGCTCGGCAGCCGGCGCAGTCGCTCGAAAAATGGGATCTTGCGACGAACAAATCACGGTGGAAATGCCGGGAGGGGAAATCGGCTTGATGATCGATGACGATTTCAACGTTCGCATGACCGGACCGGCAACTAGGGTCGCCACGATGATCTTGGATAACGAATGCCTCTAATCCAAGGGTTTTCGTGCGACCCAAAATCGGCATTCGTCGGAAAACTTTTTGACCAGCTCGGACTCTTCGGCAACACGGGAACGCAGGAGGTCTCGCTCCACTAAAAAACCCGCTTTCTTCAAGTCTTCTCGAATTTCAGTAACGGCGGGAACGTGAATAAAAAGCTTGCCTCTGGGCGTTTCCTCGAACCGGTCTCCAAAATCGATCAGGCTTTTGTCCTGTTGACCACTTCGCCATTTTTTCTTTTCCACCGACCAAAACTTCTTCCACTTGGGAAAAGCTCGGTCGTGTGTGGTAAAAACGAATCTTCCCCCTTTCTTCAAGACCCGGAAAGCCTCGCTCATCGCTCGCACCCTATTGCCTCTGCCGGGAATCTGCATCAATCCGTTAAATCCAAAAATCACTCCATGGAATGATTCTTCGGAATAGGAAAGTCGGGTAGCATCCTCCACGGCAAAGCGAACACCGGAAGCTCTTTCCTTTTGAGCTTGGAGCGCTCGTTTGATCATATCCTTGGCAAAATCCGTGCCGGTCAGGTTTTCGTAGCCAAGCATCCACAGTGAAAGACAAATTCTCCCCGTTCCGCATCCCAACTCCAACAAGGACGCTTGACGATCGGGAAAACTTTGACGCAAAACCAATTGTTCCGATGCCCAGGCACCGACTCTACGGGTTGCTTCCTCATAGTGCTCGAGAACACTTTGGCCCTTGTAATAGCCAAGAACGTCACTCCTTGAAACCTCGATTTCCTCTCCCTGCATTCCATCTCTTACTAATGGAGAGCTGATTGCAAACAAGCCAAAAGCCAAGATGACGCTTGCCAAAGACAACCAAAAATGGTTTTTTTAACGATTTTCCTCAACATGAAAGCCACTATACAAACCCAAGGCAGTCAGTTCACCGTAGAACAAGGCGACAAATTATTCGTGAACCGCTTCCCCGAGACTAACGAAGGTGACCAAGTCAAGATCGACCAAGTCCTCATGGTCGTCGATGACGGCAAAGCCACTTTCGGTACCCCCACCGTGGAGGGAGCTTCCGTCACCGCGAAGATTCTTGAAAACAAGAAAGACAAGAAAATCATCGTTTTCAAGAAAAAGAGAAGGCAAGGCTACAAGCGCAGAAAAGGGCACCGACAACATATTTCAGTAATCGAAATCGAATCGATTGATTTAAAGTAATCCAAAAGGAAATCCGACCATGGCTCATAAAAAAGGACAAAGCACTTCCAGAAACGGCAGAGACAGCAACAGCAAAAGGCTTGGAGTCAAGAAATTCGGTGGAGAATCCGTTCTTGCCGGAAACATTATCCTCCGCCAACGCGGCACCAAGTATCACCCGGGTCGCAATGTGGGACTCGGTAAAGACTTCACCCTCTTTGCCCTCACTCCCGGCAAGGTAGAGTTCGACAAGGCTCACCGCTTGGTCAACGTGGTTGGTGACTGAATCCGACCTTTTCCTCCGACCAAGCGCTCTTTTTAAACGAGCTAACAAATCACCCCTTTTGGCTGTTCCGTTTCTGTAGTATTATGGAAGAGGAAAACGAACAAAATGACGAAGGTGAGGTAGATTCGCTCGAAACCCTCACTTTTGAAGAGGCAAGAGTGTTGGGCTCTTTAATTGAAAAGGAGCTCACCACCCCCGAGTACTATCCAATGTCTCTCAACGGCTTGGTCAATGCCTGCAACCAAAAAAACAATCGCCTCCCCCGATCCGAGCTCAGCGAAGAAGAGGTAGGGCGGACCATTGAGGAACTTCGAATCAAGCGGTTGGTCCACCGAGTGGACTTGGTCGGTTCCAGAGTTCCAAAATTTCAGCACAATGCCGAAAAGGAACTTGATCTGATCAAAGCTGAAAGAGCTCTCCTTTCCGAACTTCTCAACCGCGGGCCCCAAACCACCGGAGAACTGAACAGTCGAGCCAATAGAATGTTCGAGTTCGACGGTCTGTCCGACGTCGATGAGACCCTTCGGGAAATGGAGGAGCGGCAACCAGCCTTAGTCGGACAAATGGATCCCGTTCCTGGGAAAAAAGAACGGCGCTGGCATCACAATTTCGGACCTCCACCAAGGGTTGAGGAATTGCAGGACGGTTCCGCCGTATATGTTCCCGCCCCCGACGAGCGATTGGATCATGTAGAAGAAATGGCATCGGAATTCAAGGAGCTCAAGGAAGAGGTCGAGGCCCTTCGCTATCAATTGCGTGAGCTTTCCGACCAATTCAAGAATTTCCGGAAGGAATTCGAATAAAAGTCATCTTTCTCTAAATTCTCAGGGAACCTTCTTTGAGTCGCTGCCTGAAATCAGCGTAGGTCCTCGTAATCCCATCCCGAATGGGAATAGCGGATTGCCATCCGAGAGAGGCCATGACACTCACGTCCAAGCTTTTGATGGGCGTACCATCGGGCTTGCTTAAATCATGCGTGATCTCACCACTGAAACCAACCACAGCCTTGACCATGTTTGCCAACTCCAGGATAGTTTGATCTTCCCCCGAACCCAAGTTCACCCAATCGGGCGGATCTTCCAATTCAAGCAAATGCAACAAACCTTCGGCCAAGTCATCGGCATGGAGCAATTCGCGTCTCGGCTTGCCGGTTCCCCAAATGCAAACTTCGTTTAGTTTCTTTTCTCTTGCCTCATGAAAACGACGGATCAAGGCAGGGAGGACATGCGAATTGTCGGCGTGATAATTGTCACCCGGGCCATAAAGATTGGTCGGCATGGCCGAGTGAAAAAGAACTCCGTATTGCTCCCTGTAATGACGACACATTTCGAGGCCAGCGATTTTAGCGAGTGCATAAGCTGAGTTGGTCGGTTCAAGGGGACCACTAAGCAGGCATTCCTCCCTCAGAGGTTGGTGTGCATCCCTCGGGTAGATACAGGAACTACCCAAATTAAGAAATCGCCTGACGCCATGCTGCCATGCAGAATGAATCAAGTTGGCATTGATTAGAAGATTTTCACGAATAAACTCAGCAGGATAGGTGCTGTTGGCATGAATTCCACCGACCTTTCCGGCCGCATTGATTATGAACTCAGGCCTTTCGTTACGAATGAAATCTTCCACTGCACCCTGATCGCAAAGATCGAGATCTGCCCTGGTTTTCGTAATAATCTGCCAATCTTTTGCCGACGATGACAAGGCCCGCAGAATGGCCGAACCGACCATTCCACCGTGACCGCTGACGAAAATCCGTGACATCACGCAAGATCGACGTCGGCCAAAGCCCTTTCCCGTTCGGCCAACTTCATGTCTGACTCGACCATGATGGAGACCAATTCCTTGAAAGTGACTTGGGGTTCCCAATTTAGTTTTTCCTTAGCCTTGGATGCGTTGCCGATCAACAGATCCACTTCGGCAGGGCGTTCGTACTTCTTATCAAACCCGACGTATTCTTTCCAATCCAAATCAAGACAGGAAAAGGTTTCCTCCAAAAACTCACGGACGGTGTGCGTTTCATTGGTTGCTATCACGAAATCATCCGGCTTCTCCTCTTGGAGCATGAGCCACATGGCTTCCACGTACTCCTTGGCATACCCCCAATCTCTCTTGGAATCCAAGTTTCCAAGGATAAGCTTTTTCTGCAGTCCAAGCTTTATTCGTGCGGCGGCCAGGGTGATTTTTCGGGTAACGAAAGTCTGCCCCCTTCGAGGTGACTCATGGTTGAAAAGAATACCGCTACTAGCATGCAAGCCATAGGATTCCCGATAATTTACGGTCAGCCAATGGGCATAGACTTTTGCGCAAGCGTAGGGCGATCGCGGCCAAAAGGGCGTGGTCTCAACTTGGGGTACCTCTTGAACTTTACCATACATTTCCGAAGAAGAAGCCTGATAATATCGAACCTTTTCAACCAAACCGGCCTCGCGTACAGCCTCAAGAATCCGCACGGCACCCAATCCAGTGACGTCGCCCGTATATTCAGGAATATCGAAAGATACCCGAACATGGCTTTGCGCGCCCAAATTATAAATCTCATCCGGTTGCAAATCATACAGCAACTTGACCAATTGGACTGCATCAGCGAGATCTCCGTAATGAAGATACAAGTTAGTGTCATCCACTAAGGGGTCCTTGTAAAGATGGTCCAATCGATCGGTATTGAAAGTCGATGCTCTCCGAACGATGCCATGGACCTCGTAGCCTTTTTCCAACAACAGTTCGGCCAAGTAAGAACCATCTTGTCCGGTTATTCCGGTAACGAGCGCTTTTTTCATATGAGATGAACAATATTTTAAAAAAACGATATCGTAAAGAATGCATATTGCTGGGGGGCAAGCTGCTCAACTGAATTGACACGACGCCCTCATTCTTGCATTTTGGGAATATCCACTCGGGGGATTAGCTCAGTTGGTTAGAGCGCATGCATGACACGCATGAGGTCACTGGTTCGACTCCAGTATCTCCCACCATTCTCCTACCCATCCAACACTCCGACCGGAAAACAGAGGATGGCACAAACTTTCTCTCTTTGATCGCACAATCGGAACCGTATCCCTTTGGCATTCAAATCGTTGAATTCCAACATTTCGGTAAACGATAAAAAACCGATGCTTCCAAAGGGGTCAGGATGCCAGGAAACTTGTTTGGAATCCCTATTGGATTATTAGACTGTTTCACCCAATTCGTTCCCATGAAAAGAATGATATTACGCATATCTTTTCTNTACTCACGAGGTTTATTACGGAGACCACCAAACCAATTTTTCCACCATCTCCGAATCATCTNAATGAGATGATGTNAAAACTTATATTGTTTGGTANTAAACCTTACATAATTNAGATTTCTCTAGATACAGAAANGCTGAGAGAAGATATTCGTCATATACGCTAAGCCACCTNCCCCTACGNNATTGGTCAAAAGCATATCCGTAAGGCATATAGACTTACANTTTAAANTAAAAATATACNNATGCATAAGTAANNCNTTTCGCCTTGCAGTGCTTTATATTTTTTTAATAGCTTCAAGGTGTGAGCACTTTTTCAAAGTCACTTAGCACCTATTCAAAAGCTTACTCGGGAAGCCTCACGGAACTTGCCGGGAAAGTCCAATTGAGCCGACCTTCCCTGTATGATGCCCTATCGGGAAAATCGATTCCGCGACCCGAAACTCTTGAGAGAATCCTGAAAGTTCTGGACCTGCCGGAAAAGTCTTCCGAAGAACTCAAGAAAGAGCACCAAGTGAGTACATCCCTGTCCTCGAGGAAGAAGAGGATGGAGTTTATGCAAAGGAAAGAAGCCTTCGCCCAAGAAGTCGGATCCTATCTATTGAACAAGGGTCTTGAAGTATCCTATGTTTCATCGAGTGAAGAACCTGACCTTATTGTTCGAACCGGTAAACAACGAGTTCCCCTTCTTGCTTTGCCTCTCATTCACGACTATTCGAAGACATTGGGAGCCTTAATGATCGCCATGTTCGAATATTCTTCCTCGAAAGGTTACGTTTGCCTTCCAAAACTAAACACGGCAGACCGAAGAAAAAGCCCTGCCTTTGAACAATACGGTGTAAAAATCATTCCCTTCAAGACGCTACCCAAAATACTGGATAAAAGCTAAGATTGACCACGCCAAAATATGGATAAGTCATTTTATTAATCGCTTGAGTCATCCCCTGCCCTCTCATGAGGTAAACCGGAAGTAATGAAAGACCCGAAAAGACTCTGCATGCGCCTCATTCAAGTCTCATGAGGCAACGTGAAGCTTTTGAATCTACACGCATCCCGACAAAATCTGTGTCGACCATTCATTTTACATTATCCTCTATTTTTATAATCTTTTTATAATTTGACATGGCTTGCGATGTTCTGCGCCATAATTTTATCGTGCCTTTGTTTTTAAGATCAATCGTATCACTCACATGAAAATCGCAGCGGGAGTTCTATTGATCGTAGCGGCGATTTTAAATGTTATTGGAGGTTGCACCTGGGCTGGTGCAGGTGCTTGTGCAGGGTGTGTCGGCGAGGTGTTGGACCAAGACCGACTTCATCAGGAGAACCAGTGGAGTGACAATGAAGATTCGATTGAAGTGGAGTTGAATGCCAGCGAAACAGAAAGTACTAACCCAAACGAAATCCGACCCGAAAAAAATGACTCCGCCTGGGAAGAAGATGCCGAGAACTTCGATGAATTCGAAGATTTTGAACCGCCCAGTCAAGAAAACATTGAACAGTTGAAAACCTCCGGAGCAGGGATGGCGCTTTACGGGTTTGCCATTATGATTCTTGCAGGAGTCATGATCGGAGCGGCCATTTGCGCGTTCAACGCCAAGAAGGCAAATTTTGTTTTGATTACCGGTATCTTGTCAATCACAGCGGAGATTATGGGCGTTTTGCTTGTGTATTTCATTTTACCTGAACAAGAAGCCAATGATGTTTTGTCCAGCGCGGCTCTTCTTTTCAAGCTTCCCGGAGTTTTGGCAGGTATTTTCGCCATTATCGCGGTGCGTTCGTTTCCTCACCCTCTTTCGAGATCGTAAATGGACAAAAGCTTGAGTCAGATTAAAACCGTTTTTCTCAATGAGCTAGCTTTTACACCCCGTAAAATAGCGGTCTCCGTGACTTTCGTTTTTTTCTGCCTTTTATGGGGCTTTGCCTTCAAGGGTTTGATTGAACTGGACGAATTCATAAAAACAGACAACTCCGAGAAAAGCGGTCTTTTTCTTGGTTTTTTAACGTGGGTTTTGGATATTGATCCAACACAATGGGTAGAGTTCCAAAAGAATGGGGTCTTTTTTATCTCTTTTGGTATCCTTTCGCTCCTGACTACTCATTATTTCGTTATTATCATGACGAGCGATCAAACGGCTTCAGAAATTGGCAACCGCTACTTCAGGTACTTGATTACGAGATGCGGCAGAACGGAAATTTTTCTGGGCAGGTTGCTTACTTCCCTAACGATAGGCTTGGTCGCAATTACTCTTACTGGAATCACGGCTTGGGGTGTCGATTGCTTCCTAAACCAAGCAACCTCAATTGATTCAGTGTTGTTTGTGATCAGCACCTGCTTCTGGGTGTTTTGGTTTTGCCTTCCTTTCGTTTGCCTATGCTCAATGATTTCGGCGTGGAGCGGTTCCGTCGCGACCTCAATGCTTTGCTCCATGAGCTTGGCTTTCCTTCTTCCCAAAGTTTTCAACGTCATCGAATTAAGATGGAAGAAGGTAGAAGGAATCAAAGAATTAAGGGAATTTTTTCCTGGGAATTTCACTCATTCGGTGCTGCTTGATCATGCAAGTATCAGTAACCTGCTCGTTCCACTCGTTTACGCATCCTTGTTCGTATGGGTCGGGCTCTCCATTTTCAAAAGAAGGGAATTTCCGTGACTCCTGTGGTTGAGACCCAAAACCTAGGGAAGGCGTTCGGGGCGACCGTTGCCCTGGAGGGCGTAAACTTGGAGCTACCTTCCAATCAGATTATCGGATTGGTCGGTCCGAATGGGGCCGGTAAAACTACTCTATTCTCCATTCTATCTGGTTTTCTAAAGCCAGGTTTTGGCTCCGTGCGGGTCTTGGGTCATTCCCCACTATCTCCCCAACTGCAGGGGCGCGTCTCAATCCTGCCCCAAGATGCTCCACTCAGAAAAGGGGTCTGCATTAGAAAACAGTTTGAGTTTTTTGCAAAGTTGCAGGGACTTTCCCCGGAAACTGCTTCCGAAGAAGCCGAAAAAGTCCTCGAGGAGGTAGATCTGTTGGAAAAATCATTCGAAGGACCGGACTCCCTCAGTCACGGCATGAGAAAACGGGCTTCTCTGGCCCAAAGCTTTATCGGCAACCCCGAGTTGATTCTTTTGGATGAACCGACCGCGGGCCTTGATCCTGTCACGACTCAAAAAGTACGGGAATTAGTGCTTCGCAAAGCAGAAGGTCGCACGATCATCATAAGCTCGCACAACTTGGCCGAATTGCAGGAGGCTTGTGATAGCGTGGCCATTCTTAACTTGGGGAAGTTGGTCGATTTTCGACCAGTCTCGGAGATTATTGGACGGAGCAAGACCATGATTATCCGACTAGAGGGTCCACCCGAAGAACAATTGACGAAAGCCGTATCGGAACTTCCCGAAGTCGTGTCGGTTACTTGCGGGGATCAAGGAAATCCAAGAATAATTATCAGAGTGGACGGATCCATCGACGATTCGGAGGTTGATCTTGCCATTCTCGGTGTATTCAAGGAGCAAAAGGTCCGTTATCGGGAAATCAGACGAGGAGAATCTTTGGAGGAAAAAGTCGTTCAAATTACCAAGCAGGAGCCGGGTGATGAAAAGACAGGAATGGATTCTAGCTCGGAATTAGCGAATTGAACGACTTATCCAAGACTCACAATGCAACGGTTTCAAATATACGGCCGTTAAAATGAATGGGGACGAATCGTCTTTAGCGGCCCGTAATCGATAATCCCTTTACCCGAAGCTTGCCCGTTGCAGACCGAACTTCTCGTAATTGAGGGAAGGAAACATTTGAATACGATCTTCGATCGGCTATGTTGATATTATCGTGAGCAAAAAGAAAAAAAAACCCCTCGAAATCATTATCATCTTGGGACTGACGCTGGCCTTCGCCTCAATTTGGATTTGGGCGCATTGGAATTTGTCAAGGGAACCTCCTCACCACAAAGGTCCCGGTAGTGTCGGCTACCCTGATCCCAATGCAACTGCGAATGAATAAGCTCGTATGTATTTCAGGATGCTCACGGGGACTTGGTCGTGCTTTGGCCGTCGAATTCTCGGTCCGCGGATGGCATGTGGCAGGAGCTGCCAGAAACAGTGAAGCCCTCGATCAACTTAAGCAATTCTTGGCCACCGACCACTACTTGCAGACCGTGGACGTAACAAATCCAGCCCAAGTAGATACGTTTTCCAGCGAAGTGATTGACAAACTCGGATGTCCCGATTTGTTGGTCAACAATGCAGGAATCATCAATGGCAATGCCAAAATAGTAGATGTTTCACCCGAAGAATTCTCACAAGTGCTTTCCACCAATTTGGGAGGCATACACAACATGATTCGCTCCTTCTTGCCTGCAATGGGAGGAAACGGCAAAGGTGTGATCGTCAATTTCAGTTCGTATTGGGGAAAATCCGCAGCACCTGAAGTGGGTCCCTATTGCGCCAGTAAATGGGGTGTAGAGGGGCTCACGCAGTCTCTTGCCCAAGAAATCCCCCCTGGTTTAAGCGCAGTTGCCCTGAACCCCGGTATTATAAATACTGACATGCTCCGCTCATGTTTCGGGGAGCAAGCGGCAAGTTACGAAACACCAGATACTTGGGCTGTTAAAGCGGCCGATTGCTTGATTGGGCTCGGCCCTTCCGACAATGGTGAAACCATTATTCCATAAGCTTTAAAACTGCATCTTTTACAAATCGGCTTTCTTTTGACGACGGCAGTCTGTATAACCCATGTATGCTCACACATACCGTTATTTTTTGGCTTAAGAAGGGATTAACGCAGGAAGACAAAGATTTGTTCTTCGAGGGGGCCAAGACCCTTTCGACGATTGAGTCGGTAGAGCAAAGCTACATGGGTACGCCGGCCGACACGCCCAAACGCCCCGTCGTGGACGATAGTTACGATTGCGCCATAAGCGTATGTTTGGGTGACCTCGCTGCTCATGATCTTTATCAAGCCGACCCCATCCACTTGGCCTTTATCGAAAAATGCGGCCACTTGTGGGAACGCGTCGTAATCTACGATGCAAGTTAATCCAAATCCGGTTGCAATAATTTGCTATTGGATTGGGTAGCGAGAAACCGAGTTAAGCCGTAGGCAAGCACGACTGCCATCGGACCTATGACAAATCCTTGAGGTCCGTAAGCAAGTATTCCTCCTATGATTCCGAGAAAAAGCAGGAAGCTCAACCAAGCTCCCTGTTCGTGAAGCTTGCGGCCCATCTTGGCTCGGACGCGACTTATCAAGTAGTTCAAAAACAAGCACAGGGCAGCCATCACCAATGCCGTTACCGGCTCCCCTCTCGACCAAACAAGTGAAGACAAGGGCAACCATACCATAGCGCTTCCAACCACGGGAACCAACCCAATGAAAGCTCCCAGGAAAAAGACCGGGAGAAAGAAAATTCCACCTACGAAATGGCCGACCAGAGCCAACATGATCCCCCTTAGCAGGGAGGTCAGCACCGTATCGCTAAGCAAACGAAGAGTGATCTTTCGATGCAACTGAAACCATGAACTGACTTCCTCCTTGTTAAAACCTCCCATTTTCATGGCCTTGGTCAAAAAAGACCCTCCGTGGGCATATAGAAAAGACAAGGCAATGAGGGCCAAGGTCAATTCAGCGACGAAACCACGCGTTCCCTTAAAAAGAAACTCCAAAAAGGTACCAGAAAACTCACGCGTGTCTCCAATCAGATTGGTCACGAACTGAACCGTCTTTTCCCGGTCGATGGGGAGACGAGGATAAATGGACTGAATTTCGCTCACCCCGTTTGAAACGCTTTCCACAAGGGCATCACGCCCTTCCTCCTTACCCAAAGCGAGAGACCATATGGTCTCGGTGATACCACTTCCCGGCCCCGAGGCTTGTAGGAGAAGGAGCAGAAAAGGGGAGAGTAAAACCAACAATAAAGTCAGGGTGGACAATACGGCGCAAAACTCCGATCGCCTTTGTTCATTCAAACGTGGAAAGAAGTGTTTGCCAAAACGCTCTATTGGCCGGAAAAAGACCGGATAGGTAAGGGCAGCCAAAGAAACGGCGAAAAGAATGAATTCGAAAAGAGGGCGAAAGGTTCCGTATAGGGGTATTAATAAAAGAAGGAGAGCGAGAATCAACAAGGTACGCCTTCTCCAAATCATCCAAAAGGCTTTTCTCTTGAGAGATAAAGGATCATCTGGAGAGCTGTTTGGCTGGTCGCATTCGGCCATTTTTAGTTTCTAATCACCCCGATTGGTCTTCGCAACATGGTTTCTCAGGAATTTTCCCGTAGGGGTTTTTTGCCGGGCAAGTTTTTGGGGTGAACCTTCGAAGATTAGATTCCCCCCCGCGTCTCCTCCCCCCGGACCGATTTCGATCAAATGATCAGCCATACGAATAACGTCGAGGTTATGCTCGATCACGACGAGCGTGTTCCCGGCATTCCGAAGCTTGAACAGGAGGTCCATCAGACGCTGAATGTCCAACCAATGCAATCCCGTCGTCGGTTCATCGAGTAAATACAAGGCCCTTCCAGACTGTTTGCGACTAAGCTCAAGGGATAATTTCAATCTCTGGGCTTCGCCCCCCGAAAGTGTGTTGGCCGCCTGACCGAGTTGCAGGTAGCCTAAGCCAACGGCATCCAGAGTCTCCAACTTGGAGAGAATGGAGGGGTGTTTACTGAAGACGTCGATTGCTTCCGAAACAGTCATATCAAGAACTTCCGCAATATTCCTTCCCCGAAAACGAACCTCAAGTGTCTCGCGATTGTAACGCCGACCTTTGCAACTCTCGCACTCAACGTAAACATCGGCAAGAAACTGCATGTCCAACTTAACCATTCCATCTCCCTTGCATCGCTCGCATCGTCCACCCGGAAGGTTGAAACTAAAACGACCGGGACCATATCCTCGAACGCGACTCAGGGAACACTGGGAAAAAAGTTTCCGTAACAAATCGAAAAGTTTGACAAAGGTGGCCGGGTTGGAACGCGGACTTTTTCCGATCGGAGATTGATCCACTCGCACGGCTTGGTCAAAATGTTCCAACCCTTCGATCCCGGAATGAGCTCCGGGGAGCTGCTTGGCTCGATGCAACGAGTTGGCGGCGGATTTGGCCAGAACTTCATTGACGAGAGTACTCTTGCCGGAACCCGAAACTCCGCAAACGACGGTGAGGAGACCCACGGGAAAGGAAACGTCGATCTCTCTGAGGTTGTTCGCCCGGGCCGAACGAACAATGAGCTCCGCCTTACCAGGTTTCTTGTCTTTGACGTCCTTTGCGATTTCTTCCTTTCCGGAAAGAAACGAACCGCTTCTGCTTGCCGAAGACGAAAGACAGGCTTTGAGGTTTCCCGCGAAGATCATCTCTCCCCCATCTACTCCAGGCCCTGGGCCAATTTCAATCAGGTGGTCGCAGGCCAACAGAGTATCGGCATCGTGCTCAACCACAATCACGGTATTCCCCCGATCTCTTAGCCCTCGGAGAACCGTGAGCAGTCGATCGTGATCCGCCGGATGCAAACCGACGGTCGGTTCATCAAGAACGTAGGTAACGCCGACCAAGCCCATACCCAGTTGAGTTGCAAGGCGAGCCCGTTGAGCCTCTCCTCCACTAAGAGTGCGATAGGGTCTATCCAATGAAAGATAGCCAAGACCAACTTGATCGAGAAAACCCAAACGCTGGTGCAAGCCGTTTACCGCATCCATGACTTGTTCGCACCGATCATTTCCCAAAAGCTCATTCTCAACGAAGGACCAAGCCGAGGCGGCGTTCCCAGAAAGCAAGGTATCAATGGAAGCTCCGACCAAAGTAACCGCCCGGGCGTAGGAAGAAAGTCGGCTTCCTTCGCAAGCACTGCATAGCGTTCCGATTTGGTATGTCAATAACTTGGCTCGCAAGCCTTCACTGGAAGTATTCCGCATGGTTTCCGAAAGATCATGCATGACCCCTGGGAAAGGCTGTTTCTTAGCCCTGCCCCGTCCGACCTGAAGCTTGAGTTCATAGGTTGCGCTTTTGTCCCCATGGAGAACGAAATTTCGTACTTCGGATGAAAGGTCGCTCCATGGAGTTTTCAGATCCAGAGATGCCTGCTCGGCCAGTGCTTTGAGAATATTCTTTCGGAGGGTGATCATCTTGCGAGACCCAAGCCGCCAAGGCTTGATCGCACCTTTAGCGAGGGAAAGAGAGGAATCGGGAACGACAAGATCCTCACGAAAGCTAAGAACTTGACCTAGACCGTCGCAGGTTTCGCAAGCTCCATCGGGGTGATTCCAAGAAAAATGGCGGGGCGTCAAGGTCGGATAAGTTTTGCCGCATTGTTCACAGGCAAAACTTTGTGACAGAAAAATTTCATGAAATGATTTTTCGATGGGATCTTCGATCAGGACAATGGCGCGCTCATCTCCTTCCTTGAAGGCAAGTTCGAGCGAATCGGCTATCCGACTTCGCGATTTTTGGTCGACGGAAAGACGATCGACGACAATCTCCACTTTCAGCTCTCTTCCCCGTGTCTTTTCGGGAATCAGTTCATAATCGTCTAGCCTCTTGATTTGCCCTTCCACGCGCACTCTCTGGAAGCCCCTTCTCTCCAAAGCAGGAAGTTCCTCTCGCAAAACAGCTGCCTTGGCGGACATGAACGGAGCAAGTAAAATCGCTCGCTTGTCCATTCCTTCGGATAAAATCTGGTGAACACAGTCATCCAAGCTTCTACGCGAAACGACAGCTCCGTCAATCGGGCAATGGGGTTGACCAACGGTTGACCAAAGAAGACGCGCATAGTCCGCTACCTCGGTAGCGGTGGCAACTGTACTTCTTGGACCGGCGGATCGTACGACCGCCTGCTCTATTGCCAGAACAGGAGACAAACCTTCGACAAAATCGACTTCCGGGCGACGGACTTTTTCAAGAGCTTGCCGAGCTTTGGGTGAAAGGCTTTCCACATACTTGCGATGCCCCTCGGCGGCCAAAACATCAAAAACCAAAGATGATTTACCAGAACCACTGACCCCGGTGACGCCAATCAATTTACCCCGCGGGAATTCGGCAGTCAGGTTTTTAAGATTATTTTCCCGGGCTCCCTTAACTACGATTCGAGGTTCTTGCCCCTTCTGCCTTTTTTTCTCCACTCCCATTTCTACTCTTAGCATGATCTCGAAAGGATCTTCTGCCAAGCAGGATAAATAATTCTTCTCATTCGTTCCATTCGGGGGTATGTAAGATGGAGTGAATAATCCCATACTTTACGTAAAACAGGGCTGCCCTTGGTGCATAGACGCTTTGGCCTATTTCAAACAAAAGAAGGTCGATCTTGAAGTCGTCGACGTACGAACCGACCCAGCTCGAATGAAGGAACTCCAAGAAATCAGCGGTCAGAGCATGACGCCGACTCTCAAACATGGTGACTTTTTGGTCAAGGACTTCGATTTGGACGAGTTCGAACTAGCCTTGTCGAAAAATCCTCAAGCCGCCAAGGAACTGGGTTTACTCTAGTTACCCGTGCTCCCTGAGCGGAAAAAAGAGTAAAGCGACAGGCTAGCTTTTTTTTGATCAGATCGATCAAATTTTCGAGCAAAATTCAGCGAATCGACTCAAGCCCTTCTCAATGATTTCATCCGAGGTTGCGTAACTCAACCTGACGTAACCTTCGGCGCCGAAAGCATGCCCGGAAACCACGGCGACTTTAAGATCATCAAGCAAACGAGATGAGAATTCCTCCGAGCTCAAACCAAAGGAGGATATGTTGGGGAAAAGGTAAAAGGCTCCCTGAGCACGCTGGCAAGTCACCCCGTCGATTGATTCGAGTCCTTCGAGCAACTTTAGACGACGACGGTCAAAATGAACAAGCATCTCGTGGACAGCCCCAATGGCCCGGTCCCAATTTCGAATGGCGGCCAAAGCTCCATATTGTGCGAAAGTGGTGGCATTGGAGGTAGTTTGGCTTTGCAAGTCGGCCACGGCCTTGGCGATTGTAGGGTTAGCCACGAGCGTTCCCAGCCGCCAACCGGTCATGGAAAAAGTCTTGCTGAAACCAGAAACCGTGATGACCCGATCGGCTGCTTCCGGGCCAAAAGATGCGGGGCGGTGGTGATCTGCCCCATCGTAAAGAAGATACTCGTAAATCTCGTCCGACATGATCAAAAAATCATGTTTACAGGCGAGCTCGACGATTGCTTCCATTTCTTGTCTTTGGTAAAGACACCCCGTAGGATTGGAAGGGCTGTTGAGAATAAGCATGCGGGTGGAGGGACTCAAGGCCTCTTCAATTTGATCGGGGGTTACTTTGAACCCTTGATCATCCCCGGCAAAAACGATTTTCGAAGAGGCTCCCGCCAATTTGACCATCTCTGGATAACTCACCCAATAGGGAGCGGGTATGATTACTTCGTCTCCCGGACCACAGGTTGCCAAAATGGCGAGGTAGCAGGAGTATTTCCCTCCAGGACTGACTACGACCTGAGAAGGCGTTGCCTCAGCAAGAACCCCATTAGCTGCATATTGTTCAGCCAAACCCGCACGCAAGTCGGGTAAACCGGCGGCAGGGGCATACTTGGTCTTTCCCTCTGCCAGGGCTTCGGCACAAGCGTCTTTAAGGAATGAAGGCGTATCAAAATCAGGTTCGCCGGCCCCGAAACCACAAACGTCTTCCCCTGCTGCCTTGAGAGCCTTGGCTTTGGCATCCACCGCCAAGGTGGGGGAAGGCGAAACGTTTTGAGCCCATTGAGATAAGTATCCGTTTTTCATGTGTATGGAGGCAAGAATGTAGGGAATTGCCCGCTGCGATCAAGTTCTTTTACCGAAAGACTTTTGCTATTGCGTCGAAAGGTAGGATTCCTCGGGCACTGGCAGTTCGCGATCCAAGCCTTCGGGCTTGAAAAGAATGGGATCAAGATCCAGCTTCAGGGCGGCGGAAAGAACTTCGAACCGGGTGTTCGAACGATCATTCCTGTTCTTGCAGTCAAAAGTCTTGGGAATCCAAGTCGATTCGATTTTCTTGAGACTATTGAGAATATAAGTCTTGTGGGCTACGGATCGGTTCGAGAAGGTTTCCACTCGCAAAGGAGCTTCGTAGTCGTCATCCAAAGCCAATGTGATGCGATTCCATGAGGGACGGACTGTTCTTACCCACGGCGGACATTCGAAACGATAAACGTGAGCGGGTCTCCCTGCTACCTTGCCTGACTTTTCATAAGTAGCGCTCCAAAAAACAAAAGGCATGAGCAACTCGAAAGCAGTTTGATTCATGCCGGGAACCAGAGGGGAAAGCAAACCGGCACTGTCCAACGACTGAGTTTCATCATGATCAACCGAATAACGCCAAGCTTTGGGTCTCTCGGAATTCGAGAGGAGAAGCGAAACCCTGGAACCACCAATCGCAATTGAATCGAAATCTATCCTTGAGGTTCCATGGCCAAGAGACTGACCGGAAAGAATACCCGAGCATTGGGACTCCGAACCCCTTCGGGGCATATGGCGTAAACGGAAACGCAAGGCGTACGCGTTGTGATGAACAGTTGCGTTCAGGTCCCGTGTAAGAAAGCCGCGATATCGACTCAAACGTAGATCTGCTTCCTCGGTGGTCAAGACCTTGGCAAACCCACGTGCCGGGAAAGGACCCTTGCCAACAAGTTGATCGTTAGCCCAGAAAACGGATAGGAATGAACCAAGAATAAGGAACTTGGTCGCCAATGACATGCCGGGGGCGCTATTGAGAAGAATTAGCCTCGGGAGCGGGAGGCGAAAGCTGCAGGGGAGCCGCTGGTTGGGCTTGATCGTCAACCGGCTCAACGGGTGGAGCAGATGGGATGCTTTGGGCTGGCGATGGTGGTGCTTGAGGAAGGTCGCTCAAATCAGGGTTCGGTATGCCGATACCATTTGGGGGAGAAGAATCAGGGTCGGAATTAAGCTCGGGGCTTTGCGCTCGAACGGGAGAAGACCGATCGCTCGCTTCTCCCTGGTAAAGGGCATAGAGAGCAAAGGACAAAATGAAGAAACCTAGAATGCCCCAAACCGTCATCTTGGTCAACTGAGCGGCTGAACCGGCACCTAGTACTTGATCGGCCGCCCCTCCACCGAGTGCCGAACCCATGCCTCCGGAAGTGCGCTGAATCATGATCAGCATAACGATGACGATGCAGAGAAAAATCAGGAGTAGGGTAATTATTAAAATAGTCATTGGACGCTAAAAAGGTTAACACAATGCCTTTCTTGAAAACAAAAGGCAATCCTCTTTACGTAAACTTACACTCCGAGTGAGGCGAGAAGATCTTCCAAATCCTTCCGGTCTTCAAACTCAAGGGAAATCTTACCCTTTCCCGAGGGTCCGGCCTTGATCGATACTTTCCGCTCCAATGAAGTTTGAGCCTGTTTGGCAAGAGAAGAAAACATTCCAGATTCGATTTTACCAACTGAGGAAACGACACCGGACCGAAGAGGATTGCGAGTGTCTTCGACCGCTTGTTCGCATTGGCGAACCGTCCAATTTTGCAAAACTGCGCTTCTTCCCAATTCGAGTCGCTTGGCTTCGTCGGAAACACCAAGTAAAACTTTGGCATGACCGGTGGAAAGCTTGCCTGATGCCAAAAAACCCCTCAACTCCTCGTTGAGTTGCAACAAACGCAGTAAATTCGTTACGTAAACCCTGCTTTTGCCAACCCGGTCTGCTACTTTTGCTTGCGTTAGCTTAAAGTCATGAACAAGGGAATGATAACCCATGGCTTCATCAATCGGGTTGAGTCCTTCTCGCTGAAGGTTTTCAATCAAAGAAAGACTAGCCGAAGAAAGATCGCTCGTCGTGAGCACTCTGGCGAGGATGGTTTTTCGCCCCAAATGCTCGTGGGCCCGCCACCTCCTTTCCCCCGCGATAATTTCGTATGAATTTTGCGATTTCCTGACTGTGACGGGCTGCAAAAGTCCTTCCGAATCAATGCTCGCGGCCAACTCCCGTATGGCCTCTGGATCTATTACTTTACGCGGTTGGTGCGGGTTGGGTACAAGATCGGCAAGCAAAATTTCAACCAAGCTTTCGCCCCTTTTTTTAGGTTCGGAAACTTGGGGTGCGGAGGGAAGTGCGTTTTGATCCGGAGCAACGAGGTTTGGCTTTGCATCTTCAACCGAACTTGAAACAGGAGTCAAGTCAGCTGCCGGAGGAGTTGCGGCACCACCTGCAATCAAGCTACCCAAGCCTCTTCCCAATCTGGACGAAGGTTTGGACATGACTATTGTTGTGGAACGAACAATTCCTTGCCCACACCCACCTTCGTCGGATCACCAATTTGGTTGGCATCGATAATCCACTTGATCTTGGACTTGTATTTTTGGGCAACGCTGCTGACAGTTTCTCCCCTCTCGACTTTGTGCACGAATCCCTTTTGAGGATAATCCGAGGAAAAGGTCTTGGGCGGAGAAGTGGACGCAGAAGATGAATTCTTGTTTACTTGCGTAATGGCCCGATTCATCTCCGCAATCAGATCTTTGAGCTTTTTATCGATCGTTTTCTGCAGAGCGGCCTGTTCTTTTTCTCCCTTTGACGCACGCCTTTCGAGTGATTGAATACGGCTGTCTACCTGTTGCGTTAGACCTTGATTGGCTCCGGATGCGGAGTTTTGGCGTCTGGTCAGTTGTTCGACGGAAACACGCAGTTGGGCGTTTTCGCGACGGAGAAGCTCGACCTCGGTTCTCAAACCTGCCAATTCGCGGGAAACAAGTTCCATATCCTGCTTCAAGTTAGCCAATTGAATGTTAACGTTTCCCAAAGCCAA
>PBMI01000021.1 GCA_002722545.1 Opitutia bacterium
CCCAACACTGCAAAGGAAACGTTAACCAAAAAATTCAAGGCAATAAACGGAGCCGCCATGAGGGCCCCAATGACAAAAACATGCGACACTTCGCCAACGAACTCAACCGTGGGACTAGCTCTGAGAAAAAAGCTTCCGATAGGCAAAATTTCAAAACTCATGAGAAATGCCTTCAACACATCGTAATGAATACCGGCGACGAAAAAAATCAATAGACTAAAATAATACAAGAGGGTCGTGATGGTGGCATCTGAAGACCCCAACAGAGGATTAACCGAATTACTGGCCATCAGTCCGATTTCATAGGAAATCAAGTGACCGGCCAACTCTACGGCAAAAAAAACCATTCTCACAGTCATGGCGAGAAGCAAACCGATGCACATTTCATTAAGGGACAATAGAATTGCTCCGGCAAAGTTATTCGCGAGTTCCAAATCAGCAGGAATCAGGGGATTGATCAAAATAGAAAACAGCAATGCAAAAGCCGTCCTGATCTTGACGGGAATCATTTGACCCGCAAATAGAGGTATTCCTAGAAAAAAAGCGCCCGTCCTTAAAAAAACGAGCACCCATACGATAATCTCCTGGGCGAAGATCGTCATTGAGCCATAGTGGGAATCATGTTGATCATCGAAATGCAGAATTCCGTAAGCGTCTTGAGGATAAAATTGGCGGACAATACAATCGCCAAGGAAACGCAAATCAATTTGGGTACGAAGGTGAGAGTTTGCTCCTGAAGACTTGTTATGGATTGAATGAAACTAACAAGCAAACCAACCACTGTCGCCGTCCCCAAAATAGGAATGGATAATATAAGTCCAGTCTGAAGCAAATTCCTCAGGATATCGACCGCTAACTCCATTGTCATATCGGATTATCCTTCCCAAACTAAGCTATATTAAAACTACCAACAAGCGACTGAACGACCAAATACCAACCGTCCACCAAAACAAACAAAAGAAGCTTGAAAGGCATGGAAATCACAACTGGAGGCATCATCATCATCCCCATGGACATCAGAGACGAGGCAACGATAAAATCAACGATAATAAAAGGAGTGAAAATGAGAAAACCCATCTGAAAGGCTGTCCTCAATTCACTCAAAACAAAAGATGGAACAACAATACTAAGAGGTAGTTCATCACGGGTCATCGCTCCCTGACGAGAAATCTCGAGAAAAAACTGGGCATCTTCCTGACGGGTTTGATTCATCATAAAGTCCTTCATGTGAGCAGTCGCAACCATTAGAGCGTCTGAGGACTTCATAGTATTCGCCATGTAGGGAGTGACGGCATCATCGTAAATTTTATTCCAAACCGGACCCATTACGAAAAATGTCAGAAACAAAGCGAGACCAATTATAATCTGACTCGAAGGGGCGGCATTTACTCCCACGGCATTCCTCACGAAACCCAAGACAATAACAATTCTGGTAAAGCAGGTCATCATCATGATAACGGAGGGCCCGAGGGTAAGGATGGTCATCGCAACCACCAATTGAATTGCTACACCAAAATCCCCCTCATCATTGGAACCGGAAACGTCGATGCGAAGACCAGGTGAACCCGTTCCAGTAGTTTGAGCATCCACAACCGATTGAGGCAATGAAAGAAAAACCAACCCCAGGAACAAAAGAAGCAGAAATCTACCCGTGAGAATTTTCTTAAACATCTGGGTCCTTGTCGCTTTGGGATTCGACTTGATCCAACTCGCTCTGAAAGTCGTGAGAGCCTGAAGAAAGCCTGGAGAGATAACTGATTGAAGAAGAACTTACACCAATCAAATGTTTTTCCGAACCATATTGGGCAACGACTAAAAACTGACGATTCCCCAACGAACAGGTATCGGCAACAACGATCTTGCCTTCACCGGAAAGACTTGAATTGACCCTTCTTTTGCGAGTGTAATCAGCTAAAAAGTAAGCACTTGCTCCCATCAAACCAAGAACCGCAACCACACGAACCAAGAGCCAGGGATCACCCCATGCATCTATTTCGGCCAAGGAATTAACCACGGCAAGAATAGAGGGTGAACTTAAAGAATGCATCGAATCCTCATGCCGTCAAACCGCAACGAGCAGTCGGAAGCATCGCTGTAATCAAGAAGGAGAATCGACGATCTCGGTAATCTTCAGCCCGAACTTATCGTCAACCACAACAACTTCTCCGTGAGCTATAAGCTTCCCATTTACAAGTAAGCTAACCGGATCCTTGGCATTCTGCTTTAGCTGAATTTGGGCTCCCGGGCTCAGTTCCACAACTTCTTTCATGGGAAGTTCTGCTGTTCCAAGTTGGACCGTGACACTAACCTTCACGTCCATAACAATATCCATTTTCTTACTATCCATGATTTTTTCCAATTAGTTTGACGGCATCCGCAATACTTTCATTTACCTGAAAAGCAACTTGGTCACCTTCGAGACCTATTTCACCAATGAAACAAGTACGGTTTTCTATGCGTAATTTGGTCTCCCCGATAAGTGCAGGCGACATCTCTATGACATCATCTGCTTCGAGGTTCGAAAGGTCTCTCAAAGTAAGCTCAAAGGCATCCCACTCGGCAGACACGTCGACTGGAATATCATCGTAAACGTCATGCCATCTGGCAGGGAGTGTTTTTTTATCGTCCTTGGTCGCAGCCATTGAGAGGAGACGACTTACCACGGGTTCCAAAGTATAATACGGGACTGCGATTCTCATGGGACCGGAAACATCTCCGAATGAAGCCTCCATGCTGAGGATAAGCATCATTGCGTCCGCAGGTGAAGTCTGCAGGAACTTCCCGCTACTTTCAGTTCCAATGATACTGGGGTTCAAGCGCATCGTGCTATCCCACTGCTTGCACCATTCCTCGAGAATGATTTGGTTGAAATCTTCGACCAATGCCTTTTCAATATCAGTTAAACCTCTCTCCTCCGGATTCGTTGAACCTCTGCCTCCGAGTATTCGATCTACCACGGTAGCCGAAAGATGAGAATTCACGTCCAAAAGACAAACCCCGTTTAGTTCCTGTAATTTAAACATGGTTATACAGGAAGGGTTTTTGACGGAATTGGTAAAATTTGCGTACAAATCCGCATTGAGATCTTCAAGCTCAAGATTGAACTCGGTTCTCAGAAACATGGATAAATGACCTGCTAAATAATAGACGAACTGTTCGGACTTCGTCTTGAGTTTACTTAAGTCGGCATCCGAAAGAACGATTGGGTTCGTAAAGTCGTATTTCTTTATTTTGACGGAGGATGGATCGGTTAACTTGGTTCCGTCATGGAGAAATATCAATCCACCGCCACCCGTGTTATCGATTTCACTTAAATCGAAACTTTCGTCAGAAAAACTGGGGTCCTCTTCCATGAAATATAAATTCGTAAGGTTACTGCACGACAAATTGAGTGAAGTAGATATGCCTGATGATATCGCTCTCACCACTCCGGTATTCTTTAAGAATAACGGAAAAACCTTTTTTCAGGTCAACTCTGACACGTTCCTGAAAACCATCCAACTGAGCGTCCTCGTAGGAATAAGCGCCCATAATCTGAAGAGCCTTGTCCCGAATCCTATGCTCGTTAAGTTCGAGTACCTTCTCAAAATCTCCAGCCAAACCTTCAAGCTTCAGCTCGACATTGATATAGCGTGACTTGATCGGTCCACCTAAATTGGTGATAAGGCCGGTCAACTCAAAGTACTGAAGATCGCCTGCCGACTCCATATTCAGAGGTTGCGAATCTCCGGTGGTCGAAGATGCTTGGGCTGGTTTCTCATTGAGTTTGAAAAAGATAATCATTACTCCGGCCGACAAAAGCGGTGCCAAAATGATCGCTATCAAGGCTGGCATCAGCCCGCCTCCTCCTGATTTAGGTTCAGGGGTATCGTTGGTTGCGGGAAGTTCGTCTAATTGAGCAGCGCACATGGCAAGTAAGAAGTAGGATGGTTGATAAACTAGCGTTTCAGGTTAACAGCTTCGGAAAGGATTGCATCAGAGGTAGTGACCACTCGGGAACCAGCCTGAAATGACCGCTGATGAGTAATCATGGTTGCAAATTCATTGGTTAGGTCAACATTCGACATTTCCAAGGCATATTGCTTGAGCTTGCCATTGGAACCAGTGGCCGGGACATTGTTACCGGAAATACCGGCAAGATCCTGACCGGCCCGTCCATTCGAATAGAAGCCATTTCCTACCCGCCGAAGATATTGGGGGGAAAGAAAATTGACGACCTTGACCTGACTAACGGGGGTAACAATATCCTTTTGGAGTTCTTTGTCGTGCACAACGACGTTAATTACTCCATCTTCTTCTACTCTACGGGCCAAAAGGCTTTGGGTCTCGGGGTTCGGTAGAGCGACTGACACGACGTTGTCAACGCCTTGCAATTGATAGCGGTATTGGTCGCGCGTAACTACAAAACCAGCATTATCGGACTCAAAGGCACCGGCGCGAGTGTAGAAGAGTTCTCCTGTCTGTGGGTCGGTAATCTCAAAAAAACCACCTGCGTTCGGCAACGCCTCTCCTTGAATAGCCAAATCCAAATCAAGACCAGTCACCTCGATGGTGCCCTGATTGAAGTTTGAGGATATGGAACTGACATGAACTCCCGTTCCATGCTGTTGAATGTTATTGCTCGGTTCGCCGTCGGGTCCTGCTTCTGCATCATTCATGTGCAAATAGAAGTTATCGGAGTAGTTTGCTCGCGAAGACTTGTAGCCGAGTGAATTTACGTTGGCGATGTTGTTACCCAAAACCTGAAGCCCTTGTGAAAGGCTTTTCAACGCCGTAATACCATTGTGAAGAGAAGGTATCATATCTTATTGGTCGTTGGGCAAACTGACCCGAGTGATGTTTTGTGGGTCGTAATTCTTTCCGGAAACAACAACCGAAATCCTGCCATCCTCGGATTTCTCGACAGACTCAACCAATCCGGATATGTCAGAACCTTCTTCGGAAATCGAAACCATTCGCCCAAGGTAAGCTTGCGCAACCATGTCTTTTTGAGAATCAGCAAAACTTTCAAAACCTTGGGTGAACTGCTGCATTTGTTCAAGTGAGGCAATGTTTGCCATTTGAGAGATAAACTCAGTATCTTTCATCGGTTCCAGAGGATCTTGGTTACTTATTTGACTGGTAAGCAACTGAAGAAAATCCTCCATCTGCATGTAACTGCCACCTTTTTCCGATTGACCGGCAAGGTTTTCGGTTCTTGGGTTTTGATTGGATTGGGTTGCGGCTATTGCATCGATCATGGTCAGATAATTTAGGCGGCACGGGAAAAGTGCTCGTCCATCTCCTTGTAGTTATTAAAAATATTTACTTCAGTATTTTTGCCCGATTGATTCGAAAGTACCCTTGAGAGGGCTTCTCTTGTAAAACCGAGCAATTCCAAAGACTCGGGATCCGAGCAGATGAAACAAAGGGAAACAGAATTACCTGACTCCTCCAATCGTACGCCCAACTTGCCTTTGTTAGGAAGATCAACTGCAAAACGAACTACCTTTCGGGTATTTTTGTCAAGGTAAGCAATACGGGGTGCAACGGAATCAGTAAGAAGCTTAAGGAAGGAACGAGCCTTCGGAGGAACCGTACTCGCAGGTTCAGTGGGTGGTTTCCCATCCATAACCTTGAAGTCTTGCTGAGTGTGAGCGATATCCATCTTGGATTCATATAAAGCATTTTTTGCGCCACGCTTCCCCCTATGTTTCCCGCCATTTTGATTGCGCTCCTGATCCGGAGAAACAAAATCCCTTTGATTTGCTTCCCAATTGGGTTGATTCCGAGAAAGACTTCGAATGCTTTTGGCCTGCTGACTATGAATAACCTGGTCGGCACTCAATACTCGAACAGGAGTGGCGGAGCCGGTAGAAAGGCTTTTCAAGGAAGGAGCTTTAGCAGACAACGATCCGAATTTCGTGGTAGCAAAAGACTGGGTGTTCAGAGACTTGCCTTTGGGCAGGTTGCTTGAATTTAATGTCCCCCTCCCTCCATTGGAAGAAATTTTAAGAGAAGCTTTATCGCCGGGTTGCGACATCGTTGGGGTATCTCCTTTGGTCTGATTTCCCTGCCTTTGGCTATCTTTGCCATGAGTTGGGTTTTTGACTTTTGAATCAAAACTCTGATCCATTTTTTGAGGCAACCAAAAGGAACCGTTTTTCCCAATCGCTTGATGAGAAGGTGTCGTACCGACTCCGTTGGAACCAGTTTGACCTATGGATGTTAGAGACATAAGGACAAACTACGGTTACTAATTGGGGATCGGCGACGGAACAGTTGCGTCCAAATCCAAACTAGGCAACAGCCCCCTGTCCCTCATTGCGAGGGCATCAGCTAATTCGATCAAAGCATCTTGGTCGCTATTGAGCATAAAAGCAATAATTGGAGCCTTTTCCTCGGCCTTGAGTTGCTCAAATATACTCAGGGCTTCTTCGAATCTTCTTTTCTGACGCCAATTTTGAATTTCGATACTCGCAACCTCGGGTCCCATCTCAACCCATCTTTTCGAAGTTTCTTTGTATTCCTTGAGCTTTGCTTCGCTAATGTCCTGGCCCTGTTTGGCTTCGAAATCGGTAAGTCGAGCAGTAAGATTTTCTTGAATTTCATCAAGATCTCTTTTCTGTTTTTCCAATGCCTCTAGATCCATTGCTATGGCGGATTCCCTAGAATCCAATTCGCTCTCGCGCTCAAGAAGCTTTTCCTTCAAAGCCATCAATTCCTTGGACAGTTGATTCATTGAGTGAGTTTCGGCAGGAGAATAACTAGTGTCATCCACATCAAACTCGAGGCTCGTAAACTCTGCAGGAATTTCCGCTTCTTCCTTGAAGAAAGAATCGTATTTCAACAACGACACCACAACCGCTGAGGCGACGGAAAGCAAAATGGCTATCAGGATAATAATGGTGGGTGGTATTTTCATGATCAATGACTGGTAGACTGGTTAAAAACAAAACGGGAACTAATGATGTCCTCAAGTTGCATCTCTTCTTTCTTGGTTTCTGCTTCGATGTGTTGTTCTCTTCTTTTTTCCTTCAGCTTCAACATACTTTTAAACTCTGAATCGGCATTGAGATACAACTCTCTTTTGGCATTCACTATCTTCTTTGATTCTTCGAGCTTGGAGTTGGAGTCGACAATCGCTTCCTTGACTCTCTCAAGTGAACGGTTGTAACCATCCTGCTCGCTACCCGAAAAGCCGATATTCCTTCTTCGACCGATTTCCTGACGCAATTCTTCCATCTCGCGCTTTCGCTCCTCCAAGGCTCTCTCTGCCTGCTCTTTCTTTGAAATAGCCACTCCATACTCGGCGACAGCTCGGTCTTTTGCCAATTCTCTCAAGTGCAAAAGAGTTTCCAATCTGAAACTGAAGGCCTTCATGAGAATATAGTGAAAAGCTTGGAAAAAGCTTCTTCACGCGTGACCAACTTATCATAACGCTGACGAAGAAAGACTTCCATGAGGTCGAATTTTTCGATTGCCCGGTCAATCTTCGGGTTACTGTTTTTAACATAGGCGCCGACATTGATAAGATCTTCGTTTTGCCGATAGACGGAAAGCAAGTCTCGGGCGTCCGAGATCAATTTAATTTCGTCCTCCGAACAAACGGCTCTGTCCAAACGGCTAACGCTCCGCAAAACGTCTACGGCGGGAAAATGGTTTGCGTTGGCAAGCTTGCGACTCAACACGATATGCCCATCCAAAAAACCACGAACCGCGTCGGCCACAGGTTCGTTCATGTCGTCACCTTCGACCAAAACGGTGTAAATTGCGGTAATTGCTCCGTTTTCACTTGTTCCAGTTCGCTCCAATAGTTTTGGTAACATAGAGAAGACCGAGGGTACGTAACCACGGGAAGCAGGGGGTTCCCCTGCGGCGAGGCCAATTTCTCTTTGAGCCATGGCAAAACGAGTCAAAGAATCCATTAACAGCAGAACCTTCGAGCCTTGATCCCTAAAGCCTTCCGCCAATGCAGTAGCCAATATAGAGGCTCGAATTCTCATGGGGGCGGGTTGATCCGAAGTGGAAACGACTATAACTGATTTGGCCATACCCTCGGGGCCCAAGTCATTTTCAACGAACTCCCTTAATTCACGCCCTCTTTCCCCTACCAAGGATATGATGTTTACCTCAGCCTCGGACCCGCGTGCAATCATTCCCAAAAGGATCGATTTCCCAACACCACTTCCGGAGAAAATGCCGACCCTTTGTCCGTTACCCAACGGAACGAAGGCATCGATCGACTTGACTCCGGTGGCAAAAGGTTTCTCAATCAAGGACCTATTCAGCGGATTGGGCGGTTCGGCATAAAAACCATCTCTCTGAGGAGCGAGCAAGGGGCCTTTACCATCAATCGGCCGACCCATCCCATCTATGATCCTGCCCAAAAGAGAAGGACCATAAGGGACGACGTTTGAATTTCTCTTGGACGCCACCTTGCAGCCCGGGTGGATAAGGTGAACGCTATCCAAAGCCATAAGCAATACCGTGTTTTCCCTGAAGCCAACAACCTGTGCCTCGATTTTTTGGCTATGACGAGCAGAAGTAATGGAGCATACTTGACCAATACTGACTTCTGGTCCTTCGGATTCGATAATAAGTCCAGTGACTCGACGGACAGTNCCGATNTTATCGAAAGTNCGCCCTCCCTTAATACCTTCTTCCATGAAGGCAAACCGTTCATCAAGCGACTCAATCATCTCCTTTTAGTTCTTCTTCGATTTTGCGTAATTTCGTTGCAATCCGCCCGTCAAGCAATCCAAACCTACTTTTTATTTGGCAATCACCTGAGGCGAGTGAATCGTCATCGAAAAACTTGACGTTTGGAAAACCCGAAAGAAGCGCGTCATCACCATCAAGACCATCAAAGATTCCGGCGATCGCACTGGCAAAGCCTTCCCCCGAGTCCCCACTCTCTTCGGTAGGTTCTTTTTGCGGATTGGCCATAGCCTTGAGCAAGCATAAGTCTTGCGGGCAAAGGTACACTTCAAGCTTTTCATCTTCGGCATTGGCGAACTCGGAAATCATTCCTTTGACGATCCCCTCGATTTTAACTGCATCCAATTCAATCTGACCGAGAACTCGTTCTGCCAAACCCACGACTAAGTCAGGCAATCGATCATCCAATTGGCTAACCACTTCATTGGTCTTTTGATCAATGCCGGCAAGCAACTGTTCTTGCCGATGCGCAAATTCTTCCCGAAGTTTTCTAATTTCAGCTTGATAGAAAGCAGTAGCCTCCGACTTGCCACGATCGTACTCCGAAGCGCTTTTTTGCTCAACTTGATCAACGGGAACTGGTTGGTCTCCGCAGTAACTGACCTTGAATCCCGTGGGAGGAACAGGGAAGGAAATGGATTTACTGTACGACAACGTCGCTACCTCCGGTATCAAGGATTATCTCCTCGTCCTCCTCGAGTTCGCGAACGATCTGTATGACCCGATCTTGTGCAGCCTCAATTTCGGAGAGACGTTTAGGTCCGAGGAAACCAAGTTGTTCTTCCAATGCTTCCACTGCTCTTTTGGACATAGTCGAATAAATTGCCTTCTTGAGTTCCGCAGAGGCATTTTTCATTGCAATGATCAAATCGTCTTGATCGACTTCCTTGGTAATTTTGGATATGTCCCCAGCGCTGAGTCGAATGATATCTTCGAAGCGGAACATCCTTTGTCGAATGGATCCACCTAGTTTGGGATTTCTCTTCTCTATGCTCTTGAGCAGTTCCTTGCCCTCTTCCTTGTCAAACCAATTCAAAAGGTCTGCGGCAGACTTCACGCCTCCGGTCTTGACACGAGGAGACTGTCCCTTCTTACCAATCCGAGCTCCAAGAGTGTTGGCCACTACTTCGATCTGATCCATTGGAGTCGTCTCCATCGCTCCGACTCTTTCGACAACCTGTTCCTGAATATTAGGAGGCATCATCTGAAGCACTTCGGAGCCTTTGTCTGCATCGACGTTCGCTAGAACAAAAGCGATGGTCTGTGGTTGCTCGAAACGCAAAACATTGTAGATCTGCCCCGAGTCCATCTCTTTGATATCTTCCATGAAGTCCAGAGAATCTCGGACCGGAGCAATCCGATTCATCATATTGTTGGCTTTGTAATCTCCATGAGCCAACTCCAAAGATTTTTGAGCAAAGCCAAGACCGCCCAAGTTCGCGTTCACGCTGGATTCGATGATCTCTGAGAATTCGTCTAACACACAATCCTTGATTTCCTGATCGATGATCGGAAAATTTCCGATTTCCTTACAAATATTCTCCGCATCCTTGGCATCAAAACGCTTGAGCAAAGTGGCTGATGCATCAGGCCCAAGCGAAATCATCAAAAGAGCCAATTTCTGAGGACGAGACATCCTGGAATAACGATCGTACGGGCTTTCTTCCTCTGGTTGTACCTCTTCCATTTTTATTCCAAATCGGATCTTTTGCTAATCAACGGGAAAAATCGAGTCATTAAGTTGAGGATCCCGTCTCCAAGTAACGTCTTAAAGCAGTTCCTACGTTGTCGGGTTTTTCTTGGATCAGATCATTGAGCAATTCAGGGGTCAATCCACTTCCCAAACTACGGGTACCGGCAAGGAGTTGTTGGTCGTCTTCGTCAAGCACTTGGACTTCCGCCTCACTCGGCTTGAACTTTTTCAACATTCTGAGAAAAACGATGAACATCACGATCGCCAGCAGAGGACCGAGGAAGGTCTTGAAGACTGGGGACCAAGTTTCAAAGAAACCCTTCAATAAACTGGCTGTTTCTCCTGCCGCGCCAAATGGACTGGCCGCGTCGAGAAACTCAACTTCGTTAACGGTTACGTAGGTTTCTAGTTTTTGGTCATCCAAATCAAAACGCGCCCCAATGGCATTGACGACTGACTCCTTGATTACCTCGATTTGAGCAGGAGTACGGGGTGTTTCCCCTTTGGCAATCAAAACAGCGGCACTGCGCCCTACGATCGCACCCGGTTCTTGAACCGTTTCCTTTAGATTACGACTGATTTCAAAATCCGTGGTTTTGGATTCCCTCGACTCTTCGCTTTCGGCCATGATTGGATCTTGCATCGTTGCATCCTGACTGACGTTGGGAACATTAGCTCCCATGCCGGCGGCGTTGTTGCCCTGTTGAGTCTCAACGGTTTTGGCGTCATCCTTGTCCGTTGTCGTGGTTCTGGGTACTGAACCATCCGGATCGAATCTTTCGTCCAATTCGGTCGAAGTCTTGGTTTCAAGATTAACGGAAACTTTTGCTACGACCTGATTGTTGCCTACGATCTTGGACAGCATGGATTCTATTTTGGCCTCTAGTCTTTTTTCCTGAGCTTGGTAAGCTTTCATCATTTGGCCGGCGACTCCAGCAGCTCCACTCGAATCACTCTCATCGGAGAGGAGGTTGAGTTTCTCGTCTACAACGGTAACGGAAGATTGCCCTACCCCCTCTACAGAGCGAGCAACTAAGAACTGAATTGCCATTACCTTTTCCGAGGGCAATCTCATGCCACCAGTATTGATCATGACGCTGGCAGTCGGACGATTTTCCGGATCTTCGCTCAACAAAAGGTTGTTGTCTTTTTGTACAATCGTTACGCGAGCGTCCTTTACGGCGTCCATGGCGCGTATGGTTCTTTCAAGTTCACCTTGAATGGCTCTTTGCTTGTTCGTGCGTTGAACAAAATCACTTATCCCAAAATTTCCCTCGTCAAAAATTTCATAACCGACGTTACCAGTCTTGGGCAAGCCCTTCATGGCCATCTCCATTTTGACGCTCGCATGCTTGTCCGCAGGAACCAAAATCGTATTGCCGGACTCACTGTATTCGAATTCGATTTGGTTGGCTTTCAGGTATTCGACCACTTCCCCCATGTCCTCGGCATCGCCTCCGGAGACAAGTCTTTTCATTTCGTTGTTACCGCCCGACCAACTCAAAATACCTATGCTAAGACCTATGATACCAACGACCGCAACAGCCAAACCAAGTTTTCTGAGGGATGATAGCCCCTCCCATAATTGAGTTAATTTATTAAATTTTTCTTTCATTCAAAAATTCCTGAAGGGATGAATTAAACTCTCATTCTCATGAGCTCCTGATAGGAAGCGACCAACTTATTACGTACTTCGATCATCAGATTAAAGGCAACGCCGGCCTCTTGTGACTTGACCACCGCCTCATGAATGTTGTCCGATCGCCCGAGGATAAGATCTTGAGTTTCCCTCTTTGAAATCTTCTTTTTTTGGTCAACCCCTTTGATAAAGTTCTCGAACATTTGAGCAAAGCCCGGAGCGGTTACTCTCTCGGTGGGAGTCGTCTTGTCAATTGGTATGACACCTGAACCATTCCCGATACTATTGGGGTTATTCAGCATCGAGGTACCGAACCCCTGCCCCATCTCGGAACTTTGGCTAAACCGATCAAGCTGGTTGTTCGGTTGAAGATTTGGATTTTGCGAGAGAAGGTCGCTTAAACTAGGAAGGGATGATATTTCGTTCACAACTAAAAAGGTTATTTTCCGATCGCCATAGCCTGTTGAGCCATGCGTCTGGATGTTTTGACAACGGTGAGGTTAGCTTCGTAAGCACGAGAGGCACTGATGAGGTCTATCATTTCACGGGAAACGTCCACGTTGGGCATTTCCACCATTCCGTCTTCATTGGCATGGGGATGACCTGGGTTGAAAATCATTCGACCGGGAGTCTGATCATTGTAAACGTCGGTAACTCGAACGCCTTGATAGAGATTCTCGTCGACGTAGCCTGGTACGCGACGATCCGGTGTTTTGATAAATTCTTCGAAAACGACTTCCTTTCTCTGGTAGGCATTACCCGATGCGTCTTGGGTCGTATTGGAGTTGGCGATGTTTTGGGCGATGATCTCCAAGCGAATCTTTTCTGCGGATAGAGCACTACCCGTAGATTCGACCCCTGGTATTAAATTCATCGTCATGTTTCGATTTCGTTCGTGTTAAAAATTTAAACCCTGCCGCGTATGGCTTTATTGAGTTCCTTGATGGTGCCACCGACCGCACCACTCAAATACTCGTAATTCAAAGCGTTTCTGTTCATCGCAAGCATTTCTTCATCCAACTGTACGGTGTTTCCATCCATCCGTACGGGTTTGGCTTGGCGGTCCTCCGCACTTCTGGGCAACAAGGCCTTGACTCGGCCGAAGTCCTTTCTGTCGACGGCACGCCTGAGTTCAACGGAAAAATTTTGGGGCAAATCTCTCCGCTTGAAACCAGGTGTCTCGACATTTGCCAAGTTGTTAGCCAATGCCTCGTGGCGAAGGTGGGTGGCATCCAACAATTTTTTTGAGACCAAATAGTTCTCCTGGCTATATAGATTGTCGAGTAATTCTGACATTTGATCCGTTTCAATGCAATCTTTGCGCCAATTCAAGCCAAAATGAAGACGAGTCTCAGATGCCCCGTAAACATGAGATATATCATCTGAAAGTGAATTTTCATAAAAGCGGATTTGATCAAAAGTGGCAAATTTTTCCTAGCCAACAAACCAGAAATGGAAAATCTTTATCTTTTGGATCTTTTCATGATCATCAAAAAGTTGTTTGCTGAATGAAAGCGAATGAAATCACCAAATTTTGAAAATTGCCAAGTTGAGCTTACCAAGGACGGGAATATCAATAAATTTTCCGAAGCCTTCGGGTTTTGGGTCGGACATGGTTGGGAAGAGCTGAAAGGAAGAAATTTCCGTACGTTCTTCCTGTCATTGGAAAGAAGTTGGGAACTCTTGATCCCACAAGATTTTCACTTGACGGACTTCGAGGCCTTCCTTCCACTTTCTTCGGACTCTCGGCAATCTTCCATGGGTATCTTTTTCAACTGTGTCAACTATGCGGAAAACTCGGTAATTTCCCTATCCCCTGCCCTCGCCCCGCACGACTCACTCAAAGAAGCCTTCATGGGTGACTTGATGAATGATCCTCGAGCTTTGGCTAATACTTTAATCAGGCTTCAGAAAGCCGAAAGTCGGCTGTCGGACTACGTAAGTAACTTTCCGGGTATCTTCTTTACCCAGAGAACGGATATGACTTTCAGCTATCTCTCACGAGGAATCAGAAGAATGTTTCCTAATGAATATGGAGAATTTTCACGAAACAGCGGTCTTTTCCTGAATAAAATTTTCGAAAAAGACCGCGAGCATTTCCTCAACGCACTGAACGCAAACTCCAAGAGTTCCGAAACCTTTAGCTTTTCGTACCGCATTCAACTTCCTCCGACTGGACAAATCGTTTATCTTTTGGACGTTCGTACTCCAATCGTTACGGCAACCCAAAAACTTTTGGGCTATGACGGAGTTTTCATCGACATTACCAGGCAGGCGATTGCCGAACACCGACTATCCAATTCCGTGTGGAGAGAAGGCTTGGCCACCTTGACGAATGGTTTGGTTCATGACTTCAGCAACCTTATGGCCGGGATATTCTCGATCAGTGAGTTGTATCATGGAATGATGGAAAAAGATGACCCGATGGCAAACGGAATGGGACAGATCAAAAAGAGCGCAATGCAAGCGCAAAAATTAGTTCGTCGCATAATCGATCTCCATAGGGAGAAACCTGCAACTCGAGCTATCCACGACCTCCGGTTATTGTTAAAGGATCAGATGGATTTGGTTGGGATCATCATACCCCGCAGCGCCAAAGTAAAAACTGACTTCGGGAACGAACCCCTTCCCGCTTTTTTGGAAGAAACCGGTTTCCGTCAAGTCATTCTAAATTTAGCAATCAACGCCAGAGACGCGATCGAAAGAAACGGTAGGATCAAAATTAGACTCAGGAGAGTAAAAAAGGGAGAAAACATGATGATTGGAGCCACGGCGGGAACGAAAAAAGCTCCTTTCAACGGGGCTGAAATTTCCCTTTCCGACAACGGCAAGGGAATCCCTCCTGACATTGATGAAAAACTATTCGATCCTTTTTTCACGACCAAGGATTCCAGTACTGGTTCTGGATTCGGACTCTACAACACCAAGCTTTTCATCGAAGACCATAATGGCGAAATTGGCTTTTCGAGCGAAGTCGGCAAAGGAAGCGTTTTCTATCTCTTTCTCCCGTTGGCTATCGATGACGACGATGATGACGAATTAAGGACCAAGAGAATGAGAAGAGCTACTCGTGAATTCATCAAAACGAGGAAGCGTTAGCCTCCCCACTCAGTGAATTCCTTGCATTTTCGAAGAGACGACCTTCCTTGAAATTAATTACGGAGCGGATGGATCCGTCCGCAGAGTAAAAGGTCATTGCCCCATGCAAAAGTCCGTCCCGATAAGTAGCTTCAACCCACGAACCGTCTTTTGATCGCTTTGAGCTCAGTCCATTCAGCTTGCCGGAAGAAAAAGTCTGCCGAGTCAAGACATCCGAGGAATTCCTTTCAATCGCCCCACTAAAGGGACGCCCCGAATCTTCATAATGAAGGACAGACTCGTTACCTATTGAACGAAAAGAGAATCCGAGTTCGAAACCTGATTGATTGCCTTCCCATAAATCAGGAGCGGACTTGAATTCCGGAATCTCTTCCGATCCGCAGGAGATCAAAAACAAAAGTAGAGCAATAGCCCCAAACCTCCTTCCTTTTCGTGATACGAAAGAGAACACTTCAGCTTGGTAAGAAATCGGAAAACTCATAAAGTTCAGGATCACGGGACAAACGTTTTCTCATCATGTTCTTAAGTTTCGCTTTTGCCTTATCCCTGGGATCTTCCGCCTCACCAAGCCCTCCCTCATCATCTCCCATAAAGTCTCCCATGCGTTCCTCCAATGCATCTGGGTCCATTCCCTCTTCCAACTTTCTGACCACTTCCTCCATGGGTTCATCCATTTGCTCGCCGGTCATTTCGCACATTTTCCTCATCAACTGACCCATTTGCCTGGGATCGGGATTGTCATCATCCATCCCACTCATGGCACCCTCCAATTCCTTCATGACTCCTTCAGCCTGAGCAGGGTCCATTTCCGCAAAAGGATCATCCCTATCATTTTCGGCATCCGGCTTGCCCGGAGTATCCGCGCTCCGCCCCGTGATGGAAAAACCGGAAAGTAGTTTTTTCATTCCGTATTTTTTCCCGTCGGGACAAGATGGGGTTTTCTCGGAATAGGACAAGGAACGAGCGAAGAAGGAATAGATCTTTCTCGTATCAGGGGAATAAAACTCATAGATTGGCATTCATTAATTCTTTTGTAAGACTTAGTCTTTGGGTTCAAGCAAAAGTATGCTGCCGCGTGACAATCAAAAAAAAGCTTAACCGACTCATTTTATTCTGGGGCACTAAACCTTCGAGCAAGACTTGGATCGTTTTACCGATTGGATATATGCTCATCCTGCAGGTTTTGACTGGCTTGCCCAAGCCCGAGAGCCTGAGAGATTTCGACTCCCACGAACTGATCGTACGATTGTCCGAGCAACTATTCGATTATCCGTTTTGGCTTCAGGACTTGAGTCACCTTCCTTTGTTCTGCGGCTTGGCTTGGCTTTGGTCATGGTTTCTCGGACCACCCTGCAGTCTTTCTTCCGCTCTAACGAACAAAGCGCTCCTGCTTTCACTCGGCTACGGTATTTTCAACGAACTCATTCAAGCCTTCATCCCGCAAAGATTTCCATCCATGGGAGACTTGGTAATGAATAGTTTGGGTGTAACCGTGGGAGTCTACCTTCATTCATTTCTTTCCAAAACTGCCCAAAAAAAGGCTGCGGCGTCTCCCGTCTGAATTTAGCTCCAAACAGGTTACGAACCTGAACGGAGAGCCTTTTCACGTTCAAGCAAAGTTGGGTGGGAGTAGTGAAAGGTGGTCATCATTGGATGCGGTAGTGGATGAGACAGGTTCTCTACGTATAATTTACGTAAAGCGGAAACCAAGGGCTCGGGACTACCGACGGCTTTTTTGGCAAAATGATCGGCCTCGAATTCGTGTTTGCGAGAAAAGTGATTGCTGATTGGACTCAGCCAGTATGTGAAAAAACCAAGGGCAAGGGAAAAGGCAACCAATACGGGAGCAAATGCCTGAGTCAGCGAAGCATCCAAGCCAAAACCTTCGTAAAACCAAGGGCTTTTCAGAAAATAGGACAGGATAAAAAAACCGCCAAGGCCAAGGAAGAAAGACAACGCCAGTCTCTTTGGTATGTGCCCTAACTTGTAATGACCTACTTCGTGGGCCAGGACTGCCTCGATTTCTTCGGTCTCCATTTGTTCAATCAGGGTATCATACAGGACAATTCTCCTGAACTTCCCAAAGCCGGTAAAATAGGCATTCGAATGCCCTGAGCGCTTGCTTCCGTCAATGACCTCTATGGTCTGTGCCTTGAATCCGGTTTTGTCGGACAGGGCCATTAGTCTTTCCCTAAGCTCACCTTCCTCGAGGGGAGAAAGTTTGTTGAACAAAGGAATGATGAATTTGGGCCATAGAATCATGAGCAGCAATTGGATGCCGAAAAAGACAACGAAAACCCAAATCCACCAAGTATGAGGAAATGCAGTGGAAATCTCACGATAAAGCCAAATCATGAGCGCGAGCAAAAGAAAAGAGAACAAAAAGCCTAGGATCGAGCCCTTGACCTTGTCCGCAACCCAAAGGCCCTTGGTCGATTTATTGAAACCGAATTTTTCTTCGAGGGAAAATTGTTTGATCCAATCGAAAAAAAGACTTGGGATTTGTAGAACGGTGAGAAAGACAGTCACCACGAAGGCGCAAAGCCAAGGCGAGGACTCTAAAGAAAGCTCGGTTTTCCACTCCAAAAAGACAAATGGGAAAAAATAGAGAAAAACAACAACGAAGAGAACAAAACCAAACAGGTCCTCAACCGAAGAAAACTTGCTTTTAGCCAAAGAATAATCGGTGGCTTTGACCCAAGTTTTTCGATCCATCAAATTGCCTGACTCCGGTGGGGGATCGTCTCTCATTCTCAAAAAGTGACTTTCGTTGGCTTTTTTGAGAAAATATTCAAAGATAAGTTGAGCGAGCGCGGCACAAAGAACAATAATCTGTATTTGAGTTAATTCCATGGTTTGATGTATGTGTAACATACGTAGTTTTCTTTGTCGACTGTGTTGAGACGACCCAGATTTACAAGGTTGCGAATTTCTTACGAAAAAATATATTACATCGAATGGCGGATAAAAATACCGGTCTAACTGAGATAAATGACGGCACCGAAATTTCCTTCGAGGATGCCCTTTCTCAATTGGAGGAAGTGATTCATCGCATGGAATCCGGAGAAAGCCCCCTCGAGTCCCTGGTGGAGAATTATGAATCCGGCGTTCGCTTGCTCAAATTGTGCCGAAACAAGATTGAATTGGCGGAGATGAAAGTGAAGAAAGTCTCCGCCAAAGATGGGAACCAAGAAGCTGAAAACTTCTCTCTATCAAATGAATAACAAATCAGAAATTTTGTCGGGTATATCAAGCCCTTCGGACTTGAAAAATCTGAGCGAAAAAGAAATCGAGCAACTGTGCGGGGAGATAAGAACGCGAATCATAGAAACGACTTCTGAAAACGGTGGACACGTGGGACCAAACTTAGGGGTCGTTGAACTGAGTATAGCCCTGCATCTTGTGTTCGACACACCTAAGGACTCCTTTTTTTGGGATGTCTCGCATCAAGGATACGTCCACAAACTTTTAACCGGAAGAAACGACGAACGCTTTGACAAAATACGTAAATCGGAAGGTTTAAGCGGCTTCCTGTCTAGAGAAGAAAGCCCTCATGACTCTTTTGGGGCCGGTCATGCGGGAACCGCCCTTTCTGCTGCTTTGGGCAGGTGCATGGCCCGTGACATTGACGGCGGAACGGAGCATGTGGTCGCGATTGCCGGAGATGCCGCTTTTACTTGTGGAATCACCCTCGAGGCTCTGAACAACATAGCCTGCTCAACCAAAAAGTTCATTCTTTTATTGAATGACAACGAATGGTCTATCGCCAAGAACGTAGGCGCCTTTTCAAAGTACTTCAACGAACTTATAACCAACCCCGTTTACAGTAGACTGCACAAAGACGCAGGTAAGTTTCTTTCCCTGTTACCTGGCGGAGACTCCTTGAGAAAATTCATCTCCAAGGCCAAAAGAGACACCAAAGAAATACTGGCCCCTTCGAGCATTTTCGAGAAACTCGGAATTCGTTACCTTGGTCCAATCGACGGCCATGACGTAAACGCCATGACGAGCTTTTTCGAGTTTGCCAAAACTTCCGACGAACCCATTGTCCTTCACCTTTTGACCCAAAAAGGCAAAGGTTTTCCGATCGCCGTCGAAGAACCCGAAAAGTGGCATGGAGCCGGTCCTTTCGATCTAAAAACAGGTGCCCCACCAAAATCGGAACCTGGCTCCCCACCAAAATATCAGGATGTCTTCGGGGAATGTCTTTCCAAAATGGCGATCAGCAATTCCAAAATCGTGGGTATCACCGCGGCCATGCCAAGCGGAACTGGGCTGGACTGCCTACAAAAGGAAATTCCCGACCGTTTTTTCGATGTGGGAATTGCCGAAGAGCATGCCGTTCTCATGGCAGCTGGAATGGCAACAGGCGGCATGCTTCCGGTCTGCGCGATTTATTCGACTTTTCTTCAACGAGCCTACGATCCGATCATCCACGACGTTTGCCTGCAGAAACTCCCGGTTACCTTTTGTCTGGACCGAGCTGGGCTCTCGCCCAACGACGGCCCCACTCACCATGGATTATTCGACTTATCTTACCTCCGGTGCATCCCCAATGCAATCGTCATGCAACCGAAAGACGAAGACGAACTGCAGGACATGATGGCGACTGGAATCGGGAGCGGCCTTCCCTCCTTCGTTCGCTATCCTCGTGGTGCGGGAACAGGAGTTTTCCGAAAGGAAAAACCGGCCGTTCTTCCAATCGGAAAAGCCGAGGTTTTAAGAGAAGGGAAAGGCTGTGCCATTTGGGCTCTAGGCAATTTTGTTCCCGTCGCTGAAAGAATTGCAGAACATCTTCACTCCAAGCATGGATTGAGAGTCAGCGTGATCAATGCCCGGTTCGTAAAACCCATCGACGAACAGCTTCTTTTATCTCAATTGGTTACCCATGATTCCATCATTACTCTTGAGGACAACGTCCTGAAGGGAGGATTTGGATCAGCAATCCTTGAAACCCTTGATCAAAATGACATCCTCATTCCTGTAAAAAGGTTTGGATGGCCCGATGAATTCATAGAACATGGAAACTCGGTTTCCGATTTGAGAAAAAATTATGGATTGGATGACGAAAGTATTATTTCTGATGCCGAAGAGTTTCTAAAACTAGACTCCGGATGCGGCGCATCCCTCATCGCATAATATACTAGTTGCCAATCCGTTTCAGAGCGTAAGGGCATCAGGGATTTCTGAAGTGTTCCCATTGGCTCGTCTCGTAATGAAAAATGAGGTCGGGCTCACCGCTCGGACCTTTCTTGAAGTATAGCCAATTCCCTGTTTTGTAAGAATAAACAAAACCTTCTCCCGACTGCGATTTCCAGTGACCTTGATTGGTCCATGTCCACCCCCATTTTTCAGTCCAAAACCAAAGGTCTTCGCCATTCTCGCTGGACTCAACGAAAATCCAATCCAAATCTTGATGGTAGGCCCATGAGTTTTCAAATAAGATCAATGAACCAAACCAACTCTTACCCCATTTCCCAAACTCTGCCTTGCTTGATGAATTCAACAGGGGAGACTGAACGGAAAGATCCAATGAAAACGTTCCCTCGAACCGATCGGAGTTGGCTCTCAAAACGATAAGGTTCGACCCTGAATGTCCCTTACCGGGAGTACCCTTGAGAAGATATGTGGATGAGTCAAGACGGGTAGCTTTGATCCAAGATGGAAGGGTTTCGGGAAAGACTATGACGTCTTGCGGACGGGTACCGGTAATTCGGACAGTGGTCGAGAATGGCTCGAATTGGTTTATTGAATTACTCTTGCTATCGGAGACGAGACGAAAGGTGTCTCCGAGCTCTACTATGGAGGTTGTAAAAGTTACGTCGGCCTTGCCGTAAAGCTCGGATTGGACAGACAAATCGATGGATAAAGAACCTCCCGCGAGCCCACTTGGAATCATTCCCCAAATCACAACATCTCCATTTACACCCAAATCCGCACGAAGAAAACTGGGCAAAGAGTGAAGCTCAAGATCCAATGCAGCTCCAACAGGCCAAGGCCCCGAATTGAACTGATATTCGAAGTAACTGGAGGTTTCCGCAGTATGAGGAGGGTTGGGCCAAACCTTGGGCGAAAAATCTCCAGAACCGTACAAGGCAAGAAAAGAACGGAGGCTTTGACCGTCACCCGAAGATTCGTAATTAAAGTTTTGTCCCAACTTGCCTTTGGAGAGACCGGCCAGAAGAAAGTTGCTCTCGAAGACACTCGCTCCGCCTAAAAGAATGTCGTCTCCTGAGGCTCCGAAACGCATGCCCGATCCAAGTGACTTCAGGTCATGGTCGTAAAAGGCTGCAAAAGAATCCATGCCTCCACGAGCCAAATAGAGGTTCTCACTTCCAAGATCCATACCTCCATTAAATGAGCCTAGTACCAAAATCGTATCGTAAGAGACTACCAAGCCCCTGATTTCTTCCGTGCCACTTCCACCTAAGCCAACAAGGCAAAGACAGTTCCCCGACACAGATAATGAACCAAGAAAAACATCCCTCGCACCCTTGGATATTAGCTTATGGCTATCCCATTGAAATTGCTCGGAAAAAGTACCGCCCACAAGCAAACTCCCGTTCCGCCCAAAGCCGAAAAAATCGATTCCATCTCTTCCCACTCCTCCCCCCGATCGAAGAAACTCAAGTTTCCCGCTGGAAGTCAATTTCCCGACAAAGGCATCCGACAATCCCTTGGATACAAGTTCAAGTCCTCCCATCTTTGCAGAAGAACCAAAACTCCCCCCCACAAAAAGTGTGCCATCTGAAGAAACCTTCATAACGTTCGCTCGGTTGTCGGATGACCCAACCAAAGGCAAGAACCAATTGATCTGCTGAAAATCGAACGCATCGACGGACAGAACGAAACCGTCCGTGCCCCCGGATGATTTCTGCGAAATTCTCCCATATTGAAATGAGTCGCTGAAAAAGCCACTTAGCACGAGGGCACCGTCTATGGATTCCACGGAAGTGGATTTCTCATCACCGGCACCTCCAAAACTTTGCAGATTGAGCAAGTCCCCTTTTTGGCTCCAACTCACTAGAAATACGTCGTTTTGACCGGAACTTTCGATATCCAGGTAACCTACCGACAATTTCCCGGAAAAGTACCCCGTGATGTGGATCGTTCCATCCTTGTCCTTGGTTGATGCTACGGGAATAACTTCACCATTCGAAGCCAAATGCAGAAGCCCCTCGACTTGCCCTCGAGCATCCATTCTCAGAGCAAAACCATCGTAACCAGACATAGACACAGCTTTGTAAGTTCCGACTGCCAAAGTATCGGCAAACTTGCCGCAAACAAGATATTTGCCGGAACCGCAATCAGCGACGTCCGACAAAATGACTTTTGGCCCCAGATCAATGGATGCAGATAAGCTTGAGAATTGATTTGAGTTTCCCGAAGACAAATTTTCCGAAATAGAGCAACTGACGTTCAAGTCCGCATAACCTCCATCGGCGTCAAAGGCGCGAATGATGAAATCCATCGATTCATTTGCTTCGGGGTGAACGACTCCACCGATGATTCCACTACCATTGCGATCATCCTTGAGGTGGACCCAAGACGGTGCTCCCAATAGTTGCATTTGAGCAAACCCCAAAGGAGCACTTGCATTGATTTCCCTGTAGAAGCTCTTGCCTTTGGTCAAGTTGAGGGTGAGTGGTTCGGTAAAGAAAGGTTTTTGCCTCGATTCGACCGTGGCTAGGTAAAGACTTCCGTCCCCGGATGCAACTCCATCTACGGAGAAAGGTTGAGTCGTGTGGACCAATGCGTGAACTTTACCATGAAGGTCGGTTTTCAAATCCGAGGAATTTTCGTCCCCCGCCCCTCCCAATTGCTTGTGCCATAGAAAAGACCCGTCTTCCTTGCTCAATTTCGTCAAAAGCAAATCACCTAGCCCTGCAGAACTCAGGCGGGTTGAACCCAACGCCGAATCACCCACGAAACGGAAAAGAAAAACAGGGAAACCAAAAGCATCCGATTCGATCCCCAAAGGCTCGACCTGAGTTGCCAGATGGGATACCCAATCGTGCGTCAAACCGCTCTTCAGAGACAGGGCGAATGAGGAACTTCCGGTTGAAGTCAAAGTTTTTGCGCCCAACTCAATACTAGTATCGAAAACTCCCAAAAGATAAATACGCCCCCCTCCCAAGGCCAAGTCGATAATTTTATTTCCATGCCGGCCTTTGAATGAGGAAGAGTTCAATGCGATGCCGTTGCCATCAAGTTCGAAAACAAAAGAATATTCGGATGAACCAGACTTCCTCACGTTCCCAGCGAGATAAATCAAATTTCCCAGCGATTTCAGTCCGCTGATCGAATCATCCCCTGAACCGCCGAATCTCTTGAACCAAGAAAACAAACCCGTTGAATGGTCCAACCTCGCTACGAAAAGATCTTTTTGGGCAACGGAAGCAAAAACACCTGCTTCCGTGGATAGAGAACCTGAGAAGGAACCGCCCAAGAGAATTTCGGAGCCAGCAAATTGAGAAATCCTCAAATTTTGCATACCGCCCGTACAGGAAAAAGTCTTGCTCCAAATCAGGCCTAAATTCCTGTCGATTTTCACGAGGAAAGCATTGTAAGACCCCTTGGAGGCAAGGCGATAATCCCCGTACTTCAGGGTCCCTTTGTAGTTCCCGATAACCACAAAGCATCCGTCTGAAGTTGAAACGCAGTCCTCTATCATGACCTCCTGCCCGGAAAGGGACTCGAAAAGCGAGCTACCGTTCGATTCGATCGAAGAAAGGAAAGCAAAAGCCTTTGGATTCCCGGGTAAGGCCAGACCGTTTTTACCCTGCCCCCAAACCAAAGTATTTTCACTCGTTGGCAAGACACCCGTAACCACTTTTGGGTCCAATCGGGTCAGGGAAGACAAGGCAACAGTGGAATTGCCTTCGTTTACTTGCAAAAACCTGGACGACGACACGGTGCCGCCAGTTTGTTGATCACTCACTTGGTAAAGAAGTCTATGAACACCAAGGGCGCTTGTTCCGGTTTGCCCCTCAAGGACAACGGAATGAGTCAAGTCTTCTCCTCCGGATCCTTGTGCTACGTATCCGGGTTCGGAAAACACGCTCCCTTTCCTCAACCTCACAAAATCATCTCCTTGCAGGGAAATACTTGGTATGAAGGAGGAAGTGACTTGCAACGAAAGACTCTCTCTAGCCAACTCAATTCCTGACTCCTTAAACAGGACTTGGATGTCAAATTTTCCAGACAAACCAGAGGGAACGAAACCATACAAACGAAAAAGCCCTTGAGAAACCTTGCTAATCCGCAACCATGAAGGTCCCTTTGCCAAGGTGGTATCGATGTCGGTGTAATCACTTAACTGGGACAAGGAAAAATAGTTTGAATAAGAGGTTCCCGCCTCAACCTTATCATGAGCCGAGGAAAATCCAACTTGAAGGGAAGTATGTGAAGTTACTAGAAGCGGGATGACCTTGAGTTCATCGTAGCTCTCGCCATCCGACACCCTTATGGTAAAAGCGTCTGCAGCTTTCGAACCAAATGCCGAGTAGGTAAGTATAGATGGTCTTGGCCCCGAACCGCTCACGACGGGCAACCCATATTTATGTTGGGACAAGGGCGACAGAGACCACTTCATGGTATCTCCGTCCAAATCCGCAGCCAAGATCGAGGCCAAGTCGGATGCTTTCGATTTGCCATATCGATCAAAGGACAATTTGACGGAGTCCGAACCGCGAATGACCGGAGAGCGGTTCTCGCCATCAATGATTAACTTGGTATTCAGGGTGGCATACCTGCCCGTACTGTCCGTAACGATCAGTACGATCGGGTAGACCTTGCCCTGGATCCCGCGGGGCGGGATCCCCTGGAGAGAAGCAGTCCCGCTTGACTCGTTCATATCGGAGATTCCAAGCCAAAAGCCCTCTTTGCCGGCAGGTAATCCGACCACCTCAATCTTTCGTGTATCTCCGTCCGGATCCCCCGTAGTCAAAGGAACCGATAGAACGGAACCAACTTTGCCAAAAAGCTCGGCAGGTATGGAAGAAGTAAACAAGGGGGCATCCGGAACCGGTCGTACTTGCACTCGAACCGGCAACTGCGCGTACCTGTGCCCGTCAAAAGCCTTCAGGTGAAAGAGGTCACCACCAAAGAAATCTGTGGCCGTTTCGTAGGTGAAGACCTGAGGTCGCAAACCAGTTCCATTTACCTCCGCCTTGGCCAAACTAATCGGGAGACTTCCAAGAGACCACTCCAAGTCCCTACGAGGAACTTGAAGTTCAGGGTCAGGATCCTCCCCGTAGAAATCAACAGGAGTCACCCAACCTCGAATACCACCCGCTGAAGAATCCTCGTCTAGGTAAACGATTAACTCGGGAATTTCAGCGCTCGTTTGCAAATTTTTGAAAACAGGAGGGTAGTTGTCTATTCGTAAGATGAGATCGAACGTCTGCCGGACGGAGGTGCCGTTTGAATCAGTAGCAGTGAACTCAATCAGGTAAGTCCCCTTATCCTTGACAGCCCCCGTACCCCGAAGAGTACCCGTCCCATTGGCATCCGGATAAAAAGTCAACCAATCGGGCAGAACCGACGTCACGTTCAAATCAAGGGATTGCCAATCCCAGTCGGAATCGTAAGCAATCACTTTATAAACGTATTCGGACTCATCATTCCATGAGTAAGAACCGTCTGACTTGTCGGTTGTGGGTATCGAGGAAAAGACAGGAAGGTCGTTCACTGCGGCTATGCCTACCGAGACGTTTGCGCTATCGGACTTGGGTGGAGACGAATGAAGACCTCCCTCATCGGTTACGGTCACGACGAACGCATCTGTTCCTGAAAAGTTTGCATCCGGCAAATAGGTGAGACTGGAAGGGTCGGTTTCAGTAACAAACCAAGCCCTACCTCTGACCGCGGGTTGCGAAACACTCCACTTGAGAGACGCGGTATTGGTTTCGAGATCAGTGGCGGAGATGAGGGGGGCAGACCATGTTGCGGGAAGATCCTCGGTCATTTGAACGCTGAAATCAGTCCCATTGATACTAGGGGGATAATTATGCACTTCAACCGTAACAACCAAACTTGCAGTTACCGACAATCCAGTTGAATCAGTAACTGAGACGCTTACCGAATGCTGCCCCTCATCGGAAACTGCAGCAGTACCATGAATAAGAATAGCTCCGTCCAAGGTCAGTTTGGCGGAATCAACCGTCAACCAAGCAGGAACGGTCGAAGTCAGGCTCATTCCGCTCAATCCATCGGCATCCATGACAACATAGGACAGGTTTAGCAAGTTACCGTCCACAATACTCTGGCTAGCCGGAAAAACGGAGAAAACCGGTGCGTCGGCAATGTTTTGAACATTTAGATTAACCAAGATCTTGCTCGAGCCAACACCATCACTGACACTAACCTCGAAAGAATCGGTCCCTGAGTAGTTCGCGTCGGGTACGTACTCCAAGCGCTCGATGCTGCCCCCTACTCCCTCGGCCACCACCGTTCCGTGAGTCGGATTGGTCGAAACGCTCCAATAAAGATCTTGCCAGTCGGCGTCCGTCGCGGACAGCAAACCATTTCCCACCCAGGTGGTGTCCTCAGTAGCCGAAAAGCTGATGCTGCTTCCTTGCGTGATGACGGGGTTGGTGTTCTCCTTGATCACTTTGAGAAAAAACACTTGCTGAGAAAAAAGATTCGTCGAATCACGACACTCCACGACAATCAGATTCTGCCCTATGTCAAACTCACCCGGCGTACCTGAAAAACGGGCGCTGCCGTTGCCCTCGTCGACAAAGCTAACCCAGGAAGGAAGAGGACTCAGCACGTTAACGACAATGGACTCTTGCCCATCGGCGTCATAAACGGTCGCGTTGTATTCGAAAAGAAAATCCTTAACCGCTATACCTGCAGTCCTGCTGGTGAAAACAGGCGCGTCATCGACCGGCAAAATTGATACCTGCACGAGGATTGTGTCCTCGGCATTGGGATCTCCCGAATCATAAACTTTTATGACGAAGGAGTCGCTGCCCGTATAGTTTGCATCGGGTTTGTATTGAAAGACATCGGGTTGAGACCCGACTCCGGAAACTTGGGCCTCACCATGAAGCGGGGCCGTAGCGAGGACCCACGTCAACTGACCGACGGTTTCATCTTGATCGGTCGTGGAAAGGCTTGGATTGGGCCAATCGGAAAAGAGCGAATCTTCGTTGATTTGGACCGAAATGGAATCCCCTTGGTTAATCCTGGGAGGATAGTTCGAAGGAACTACTTCGAGTAGAAACGCTTGACTACCCTTTGCCCCTGACTGATCGATTGCATCGATTACGACCAAACGGGGCCCTGACTCTTCGTAATCCGACCAAGTCGGCGTACCCGAAAGGACCAAAGTTGCATGATTGAAAGTAAGCCAACCAGGGAGGTTCGAGTGACCGAACGAAACCGAATCACCCAAGTCCGGGTCAACATAGCTAAGTTGGTAGGAAAAAAGATTCCCTTCGACGGCCCGATTACCGGGGGGTACGGAGGTGATTACCGGAGGATCGTTTACCGGTAAAACCGTGATATTAAAAGTAACTTCAGCGTATTTGCCCATCAGTCCGACAGTGTCCAGCAAACGTATGGTAAAAGAATCCGTCCCGTGAAAATTCGGGGCGGGAACATAAAGTACGCTTTCGTTATTGAGGGCGTTCTTATTGGTTGTCGCCATTCCACTTGTGGCCTGAATGGATGTGCTCAATACGGTTGATGGACCATGCCCGGCATCTGGGTCGCCAAAGGCCAACGTAGGAAGAAAACCATACCAAGTCGAAGCGTTGCAATCCTCGGGTATGGTGAAGTTTAGGTCCGTCACAAGTCGACTGCCGTTCACCTCAATGTAGGGCGGTTCGTTTCTATCCAAAACAGTGAGAAGAAAAGATTGAACGCGAGAGGTTGACGAATTACCGTCGGAAACATTCAAGTCGAATGAATAACCTATCTTGGCTGAACCGATTGGTGGAGTAAAAGTAATGTTGGTGCCGTCTATGGCAAAATTAGTCGGAGTGTCTCCCGTATAGGTCAGAGTCAAGGCATCCCCATCCGCATCGAAAACATTAATGGTCTGATTATATTCGTCCCCCTCCATGGCATTGGGTAAAAGGATGGGACTCACCTCTCCGCCGACAAAGACGGGAGGGTCAGGCGTTCCATCGACTATTACGGTCAATTGAACGGTATCCGAAAGGTTCCCTTCATGAAGAGAGATGCTAAAGGTATGGCTCCCACTGAAGTTCGCATCGGGCCTGTAGGTTAAAACTCCGGTAGTCGAATCGATAGTCGGCGACAACTGCCCAAGACTGAAGTTGGAATCATCGATTGTCCAGGTCAGAGCATTGGAGAACGGATGCGAACCATTTAAATCATAGGTGTAAGAGTGATTTGAGACCTCTACCTCAGTAAAATGAACCACGGGAGTTGAGTTGCCTTCTATGATCGGTCGTAATTCGGGCAAAGAAATACTTTTCCAAGCATCGTTGTAAAAAACCAGGACACCGCCTCCGAAAGACTCGATCGAACTGTCTCCCGGGCTCCCCATAACCGCCATCCCGTTGGTCAGAGATATCGACGTCACGTCTTGGTTTCCCGAAAGAGCGGCTTGGCAATCCAAAGAGGAGCGCAGTTTCCATTGACTGGAATTTCCTTCCATCCGAAAAACGTAAGCAAAGCCGTCTTCACCGGTTTGTGGAGAAGCAACCATGAGCAAGTCGTCAAAAGCCTCCAGATCAAAGGAAAACAATTGATTCGGCGTGAGTTCAGGTGGAACGATTTTTGCCCTCTCCGTCCAAGTACCTGAGATCTTTTCGAAAACATACACGCAACCAGTATTTGAAACATTGGAATCTCCGTTCACAGCCCCCACGAATGCGATGTTTCCGGACAAGGCCACGGAATAACCGAATTTGTCGTCGACCGAAAGACTGGAAGGAGCAAGTTTTTGAGCCTGAGTCCAAGTAGCTCCATTGAATTCGAATACGTAAGCCGCACCTGAATTGTTTCCATCTCCGTCGGACAAGGGAGCCCCCACGATCAAATGCGCTCCATCCAAATCCAAGTCATGACCGAATTCATCCTTGCTTTGGTTATCGTCGGAAGAAAAAGTGGAGTGATAAGACCAAGTGTCGGCAGGATTCTTTTGATAAAAACTTACTTTTCCGCTTCCCGAATTTTCGCGTTGGAGTGACGAAACCATCATCCTTGATCCATCAAGGGCCAAGCCCCAAGCGAAACTGTCTCCCACCGTCGGCGAAGGTGCGGCATGACTTTCCCTCAGAGCATAGCTTCCGTTCGACTCCCTCCGGTACACGTAAGCCTTCCCCTGAAAACCTGATTCGTCGGGAGCACCGACCACAAGAAATTCGGCATCCACATCCAAAGCCGCGCCTAGTTGACCGTCTACGAGAGTAGGCAAAAGTATCTGTCGTTGAGTCAAACTACCGTTTGCCTCACGGTCAAAAACATAGAGAGCACCGTCCAAGGTCCCCTGACCGGGTGCTCCCACAATAGTTTGATTCCAATCGTTTACCTTCAGGGCATGACCAAAACGGGAGTCATCCAAGCTGAGATTTGGGTGAACGAGATCGGATTGGTAAGGAAGTACAGTCAACTGACCGGTAGATACATTTTGATCGGGAGCGGGGTTGAAATAGTGGAGGGTTCGCGAAGTATTCGAATCCGGTACAACGAGAGAGTATTCATTCGTCAGAGCCAATTGATTCCAAACATCGGACTTCCCATATGCGGATTGGTTGTTTTCACCGATGGCAAAAGTGACTCCACTCGAAGAATTATTCTCGAAAACATAGTACTGATTTTCGTACAAAGTCAGGTTGGGAAAGGACTGCCCGGGAAAACCATTGATCTGAAAGGAAGACCCGGTCCACTCGAGAGAAAAACTATGAATAACCTGTCCATTGAAGGACTGTGCATACCCAACTGAAGAAAAAACAACCAACAAGGAAATGGTCAGCAAGAAACGCTGACGAAACCAACTCCGTGGTGAAAAAGAGGTATGTGGGTTGGGCCGCTCCGACATCCTTTCAATGTCCTAGAAAAGTTATGAAAAAGCAACTTTTAAGAAGGTGCTTTCAAACTAGTGAACGAACCGGAAAATAGATCAAACGACTATCTTCGCCTTGGAAGTACACGAACGAAGGGTACGCGCCTGCTAGGCGGGGCTCTCTTGATAAGTGGGACCATGCGTACTGGCTTGGCACGGGGAGCTCTTTTTACCGAGGTAATGTTACGGACAGTGGGAACACGTGGAGCAAAACGAGACTTGGTCGGCACGGGGGCCTTGGGTGCACTGAAAGATCTTTTGAAAACAGAATAACTGGGTACTGAACGAACCTTTTTTACGGAGGAAATACTTGGAACACGTGGAACGGGGGGCACGCTCCATGCAAAAGGAAATACTATCAAATAGGAAACGAGAAGGCAGGTGGCTGTTCTAGGAAACACCACTGGCAAATTTTTCCACCGGGTATTCGGGTTCAAGTTTTTCCAAAAGAAAAGGGGTTGGTTCGTAGTTTTCCAAAATAGGGAAGACTTCACCGTTCTTGTACATCCTCACTTGCGAAACGATGATTTCCGGTGTTTTGGGTGGTGCGTATAAAATATCGTCATGGGAAGCATTCTCACGGGAATTGAAGAGTTCGGGAGTCAGGGAACCACCCAAATGATCACTCCGCCCGGTCGCAACATGGCAGGTGGCAAGAATTTTTTCGTCTTGAATATCTTTTCCCGAAAACGGAAGAAGTTGCGTACCGAAACCTAATTCACCGATGAGTCCGGTTGCCGGGTCCTGCATGAGCTGTTGATTTCTGCTTTTGACCAACTCCGCATCACCACGCAACAAACTGGCTTCGACAATTGCTCCGTCGGTGACCTTCATGGCGGCTATAGTACCATCTGAAAAACGGAATGGGAAAGTACCGGATGCACCCTTGGGAACGAAGTAAACTTCGCCAGCGGGCAAATTGGCGACATCGGGCTTTCCTGGAGGGCAAAGACCGTGACTTTTCTGAGCTTCCTGAGCCTCACATTCAATCCTGAGATTAAATTCGGAGCCTAATGTTTCGAAATCCAATTCAAAAGCGTCTGATTGAGTTAAAATGGAACGAAAAAGTTCAGCTTGTTTGCTGACCATGTGGTAGTCTACGGAAAGTCCGGAATTGAGAATAATGTCATTCACCCCGTGAAGGGTCGCTCCGCGGAAGCCATGTACTTTGGCCATGGCGGTCAAGGGAGCCGTTAGGGAGAAGTCGGTTATGGCAAGTATTAAGTCATAATTGGGACAGATGTCTTCAGTGAAGGTAAAAGAATTACCTTCGCAATCCACCAATTCATCTTCTGGGTCCAGGTTGCTCCCGCCGGTTGTCTTAAATGCAAAAAAATCATTGGATGCATACCCCATTTTTTCGGAGACGCCTTCATCCAACAATCTAAGGAAAACATCATGAGCGTATTTTTGCACCTGAAACCCGTTTTGGTCCAAAAACTTCTTTTCCGACATGAGTGATAAGTCGGGTAAGTCGATCAAAATACAGGTCTTCAAGTTTGCAGACGGGGTGTGACCGAAACAAGTGACAAGAAGGCGTTCAAGTGAAAATTCGGGGAATTCAGACAGATTTGGCGTATACATAATTTAGATACTATTCATAGCATTAAAATTCCCAACGTAACGAGAGGAAAATTATCATGGACGGTTCTAAATAATCCCGTTTTCAATAGTAAGTTTAATAGATTAAATTGAATCACTTGGGGTTTCTTCCTCCACAAATCCTGCAATCCGTTCCAGTCGGCTTGGAGGAAAGCACCCCTCGTCCTCTTTGGTAAAAAGAACAACCGGGCCTATGGATTTTACCAAAACTGGTAACCCAAAAGCTCAAACTTGGAACGAAGTTGTCTCTTCGATTCATCAATCCTGGGAGGTTGGGACTTGGTCTGCCAAGCGGATCCATTACTTGCGAATAGTTAAAATTATTAGCCCAAATTCCCGCATTGGCGCGTTTTGCCTTCAGTTGGGCAAGCAAGAAAGGACCGTAGCGGTTTGTTTCCTTTTCCAAATGCCATCCGATTCCCAAGCCGATTGCATCCTTGGTGAAATTGAGACTACCGTCCAAAAGTAAAATTTCGGTGACTTTTAAGTTCTTTTCATCGAATTCCCTTCTGATTCTGAATTCAGGTTTCGTGGAAACCAGTCTGTTTTCCGAATAAGAAAGTGCCTGATCGTAACCCGGTTGACCCCGTTGGGGGAAACCAATCCCCCAAGCCCGCATTCGCACGATGAATTGGTTGGTTTGGACATCGAAAACACCGGGTTGGATGACGCGAATAATTTGCGAAGGAGTGGAACTGCGGTTTTGATCAGTGGCGGAAGAATTTGCGTATATGGGCAAACTTCCGAAACAAACGGCAATGAGCGTAATCGGGACACAAAAAAGCAGTCTTGTTTTTAATGCATCTAACATACCTCTAAATTATGAACTCTCCAAGCAATGGCAAGGTCGTAGCATAAAGCCCTTAAAAGATTGCCTTGTGTTCGAGATCTTCTAATGGTTGGCATTTTACCCTCTTAAAAGTGGAAAATCCCTCTAATTTCAAACGACCCAAAGCCTCAACCATTGGTACGCCTGTTTACCACAGGAGAAGAAGGGATTGGAAAGACGACAGGGATCTCCTCGAGGAATTGGCCTCTCAAGTCAATCGTGTGGACGGACCTTACGATTCTTTCGACGTCGGAGTAACGGCTTACCGTGAAAAAGTCAAAAGTTTCGAGAAAAGCTACGAGACCAACAAGGAAGCCTTTTTCATGGCAATGTGGGTTCGCGAACAACTCAGTGAACTATCCCGCAAACAGGGGAATTACCATTTAAGTGTTCATGCATTGACTTTTCCCGAGGATTTGGACCGAACCATTCATGGCGTTGAGAAACGGGCAACTCAAAGCGGTTTCGTTCCTCCTCAGCAGGAAACGTCCCTAAGCGTGCTTTTCCCCGAACCGGAACTTAGGAACTACGCCCGAGAGCGAATGCAAATGCTCCATCGTGGTGACCTCAACTCCTATCTTGCCTCCCTCGTATCCAAAGAAAGAGATTCGCTTGCCACCAACTCGGCCAGCATCATGGACCTCATTCATATCTGCGAACACAAATTGAATCTCAGGCAAATCTCATTCGAAAAAAGATACGTCGTAGGCGAAACCGATTTATGGATCACGGCATGGTCATTGGGCATCGAAGTCAAAAATACTTGGGGGGAACAGGAAGAACTCTCCCTCATAAGTACCCTGAGCAACACCAATTTCAGACTGCGAGCCAGACATTTGGTGGTGGTGGTACCAGACAGCCTTTCCGATGATGCCTTTGAAATGATCAGGGCAATCGAAAGAAGGGATGATTTCTCCAATTTGTCAATTCTGCGAATTGGAGACTTGGGTACTTATCTTGACAAGATCAAGGAAATTGAAGACGGAATCGTTTAGTTCTCGGGAACCATTTCCTCCCGCGTCAATCTTCCTTCAGGGTCCCAAAGCCTTCGCCCCTTGAACTTCCCGCCACTCCAATACTCTTCTTCCCTGATTTGGCCGTTCCTCCACCTTTTGGTCTTCGTTCCCACAAGGACTCCTTTGTCAAAAAATACCTCCATTGCCAAAACACCATTCGGAAAGTTCCTTTTTTGAAAGCCATGTGGCTTCCCTTCGAAAAAAGTCGTGCTCAGCGACAAGCTACCGTCGGGGAAGGCCTCGACAACGGTTCCGTTGAAAGGCTCGTCCTCCAATCCTCTTCGGTAAGTTCTCCCATTTTTCCTGACAAGTGTTTCCGCTTGATCGATAACGGGGTAAGTATCAATGGGACCGGAAAAATCCTTCATGATTGCATCAACCCCTCGATCGGAGGAGACAAATGAATTCCTCGGAAGACTCTGTGGAGAGGAGTCTACGGGTGCCGACTGAGATTCGAGGAGTTCCTTGGGTTGAGGGATTTCAGTCGATCCGTCGTCCGAACACCCAAAGGAAAGCAAAATTGCAAAAAGCAAGATCGGAGGATAAGCTCTCATGCTCCTATCATCACAATTGAACCTTCCCAGGTAAACAGAAAAAATAAAAACATTGATCAGAAACCAATGAAGACTTTATTCCTCATACGCCACGCCAAGTCCTCTTGGGGTAACTCAGACCTGAAAGACGAAGAACGTCCGCTAAACGAAAGAGGAAAACGGGACGCTCCCTCGATGGCTCGAAGGATGGCCGAAAACTGGCCAAACCCCGACAAGATCATTTGCTCCCATGCTCGGCGCGCTCAAGAAACGGCATCAATCATGAGTGAGTTTTGGTGGAAGGAACAACTCATCGAAATCAACAAAGAGCTCTATCACGGTACAGCCTCCTCCATACTGGAACTCGTCTCAGGAACAACCAACCAATTCAATTCACTCGTCTTGGTATTCCATAACCCTACGATAACTTACCTTTCCAACGTTCTTGCTCAACTGAGTATTCCCAATGTTCCCACCTGTGGCATCGTCATCCTTAAAGCCAAAGTCGATACTTGGGATCAGTTGCAACCGGGAACCTGCGAACTCCTTGATTTCGAGTATCCGAAGAAGGAGTACCCGCCTAGCTGAGTTCTTCTTTCCAAATTTTGGAAGCCACGACAAGAAAGGGGTCATCCATTAATGCCGGTGAAACATGAAGGGAATTGTCCTCGCCAGGCATTGCCATAAGCTTGTCGACCCATTTCCCTATTTCTTCCTTTGAACACTCTTGCGATGTTTCGTGAGCAGGGAAATCAATCAATTCACTCGGGTTGGACTCTGCGAATGACGATTGGGGGGGTGAGGGTGCAGTAAGATTTGCATCTTCAGGTAGGTAGTCTTTGAAAAAAATCACAACGAATATTGGTTAATGTCCGGGGACACTTTATGACGATTGTGATTCTAGTCGACCTCCTGTGGACTGAACCTCGATGAATTAGGGCTGCATCCTTGCAACTATGAAACATAATCGACCCGTAGTCTTCCGACTTTAGCAAAAAGATCGCTTTTTTTGATTCAGTGCGTTTGCTCTTTTCATTTTCTCTTCGACAAACAAGGATAAACAGATGAACAAACCCAACAAAGCATACGATAATTCAAGTTTTCTCAAAAGTCCCCATGCCCGTCCCATCCGAGTTCAATGTGAACTCATCGAACCAGATGTTCGTCTTGCTGAGAACAACGTTGAAAACACCATCGTATTGTTTGGCTCGGCCCGCTCCAAGGATTCGACGCAAGCACAGAATGAATTGAACGCTTTCGTTGAAAACATCCCCGAAGATCCTGCCCAAAGGAGCGACGAACAAACCGGTGAACTTGGGAAGAAGAAACATACACTCCTCCTGTCCAAGTATTACGACCAAGCCGTCGAACTTTCCGAGCGTTTGACCAAATGGTCTCTCGAGACGGAGGATCCCAAAAAGCGTCACTTGATATGCTCGGGCGGCGGCCCCGGAATGATGGAGGCGGCAAACAAAGGGGCCCATCAGGCCGGCGGGTCATCCGTCGCCCTCGGAATCAGCCTGCCCTTCGAGCAGGGTGTCAACCAATACGCAACACCGGAACTCTCTTTTGAATTCCATTACTTTTTTATTCGTAAATTCTATTTCCTTTACCATGCGAAGGCCATTGTGGTTTTCCCAGGAGGCTTCGGTACGATGGATGAATTGTTCGAGACCCTCACCCTCGCCCAAACAGGCAAACTCGATAAGAAACTACCCGTATTTCTTTATGGCAGGGAATTTTGGGAAGGTTTGATCAATTTCGATCATTTCGTCAAATGGGGAGTTATCTCCCCCGGAGACCTGAATTTATTCAAAATTGTGGATGACACGGAAGAAGCCTTTTTAGAAATCACTGCATCCCTTGCTCCATAACCTGCCTCCTAGCTCAGGAGAGTCCCGAAGTCTCTTTAATCACTTTATAGTGAGAAGGGAAAGAGCCGATTCGAAATCCTTCGGAACCGGTGTTGAAAAGGTAAGTTGCTTCCCAGACAGCGGATGCAAAAAACGCAAGGATTGGGCATGCAACATAACTCGAGGAAAACGATGCCCACCATACCTGGAAGATCTATAACCGTAAGTCGAGTCTCCCGCAAGAGGATGGCCCGAGGAGGAAAGATGAACCCGAATTTGATGGGTCCTTCCGGTGCTTATTCGACATTCGACGAGGCTGAACTTCTCTTTGTACGACGAAAGGACCCTCCATTGGGTGTGAGCCGGTTTCCCCCCTTTTTCAACGACCGCCATCTTGACCCGAACCTTCGGATGACGTCCAATGGGAAACGAAATCTCCCCTTTATCCGTTTGAGGGCGCCCCGCGACGAGAGCATGGTAAAGTTTGCCGGTCGTTCTTTGGGAAAATTGAGAAACAAGAGGATGATAGGCCTTTTCTGTCTTGGCCACCACCATGACTCCGCTTGTATCCTTGTCCAAACGATGAACGATCCCCGGGCGGTCTGGAACTCCTATTGGGCAAAGTTCCGACTCGCAGTGATGCAAAAGCGCATGAACCAAAGTATCCTCACCCGTACCCTCTCCGGGATGAACGACCATACCCGAAACTTTGTCGATCACGATTAAATCTTCATCCTCGAAGATCACAGAAAGAGGAATAGGCACGGGAGAATGGATTTGTTTTTCGGGAGGCGTGAGGTCCACTATCAAATACTCACCTGGAGACAATTTGCTTTTCGGATCCAAAGGACTCCCGTTTTCACGCCTGATCTGGCCCTCTTCGATCGCCCGTTTGATACGAGACCGGCTTGTTTCGGGAAAAGCAGAGGCTAAGACCTTGTCGGCTCGATCAACGGAACCCTCGGGACAAAGAAAGCGCTCTTCACTCATCGACCGAACAAACATTGTCAACCAAACCAATAATTTGGCTTTGCCAGGAAGCCCGAACATCAGGCTCCAAGTCTGATACCTCGAACCCATTTTGCGCCAAACGACCGATTTCACGTGCAGAAAAACCCATTTTGTCGACCAAAACCTCATATTCCTGATGCAGGCTATTATTGAAAGAAAGAGGATCATCCGTGCTAACCGTGCATCGAATTCCATGATTCATAAAACTGCCAATAGGATGATCCTCGAATTCCCCCACCACTCTTAATTTATAGTTACTGATGGGGCAAAGATCCAGAGTCACTCCCTCGTCCAGCAAAAGTTTCATGACCTTTTCGGATTCTGATGCCCGAACACCATGCTGTATTCGTCGGACACCCAAATCGATGACCGCCTGTTCGACGTTTTTTGCCGGACCGAATTCCCCGGCATGGGCCTTGAGTATTTTTCCACAGGAGGAAGCTCTTTTCCAAAATGGTTGGGTCCACGCCTCCAGAGGCAAGGACTCAAGTCCGTGCAAGTCAATCCCCGCCAACGAATCCCATGTTTCAATTGCTTGCTCCAAAAGCGGACCGAGATAAGGCGTGTACGCATTTCTACTGATTCCAAGAAAAACCCGGACTTCCAATTGCGGAGGTGCGGCGGAGAGAATGGCTTCCAGTATTTCCTCACCTGGGATTTTGAGGAATTCCATCATTCCAGCATGAAAGCTAGTCTCGACGTATTTGACGTTCTGCTCGATCTGTTTGGCGAAAATCAATTTGGAAGCCTCATAATAACTTTCCGGGGAATCGAACCAGTCCAAGGCATGATCAATCAAAATGGACTCGAACTGCTCGAAGCTATCGTAGCGAAAAGAATCTTTGCGAAAGGAAGGTTGGGACGCATATTTAGCCGGATTCTTTTTCTCCAACAATTCCCAAGGAAGGGAACCCTCTATGTGCAAATGGGTTTCAGTCTTCGGCAACGACTGAATGAACTCTCGTGTTGCCGAAAGGTCGGTCATAGGTCTTTCAGGAATCCCCGAGCAAATATTCCGTATTAAGCTTGGCCAAGTCTTCTTGTTGAAATTCTCCGTCCTTGCGAATCAGCTCGCCGTCAAACCAAATTTCCCCTCCCCCGTACTCGGGTCTTTGAATGTTCACCATATCCCAATGCACTTGGGATTTGTTCCCATTGTTTGCTTCGTCATAAGCTTGGCCCGGAGTAAGGTGAAAGGATCCGGATATTTTCTCGTCGAACAATATATCGAGCATTGGTTCGCGAATAATAGGATTGAACGCGATTGCAAACTCGCCGATAAAGCGGGCCCCTTCGTCCGAATCGAGAATTTCGGTCAATTTTTTCTCATTTGAAGATGCGGTTGCCTCGACGATCTTTCCCTTGCTGAACTTCAGGCAGATGTCGGAAAACGAAGTTCCCTGATAGATGGTATCTGCGTTATAAGTGATCGTTCCCTCGACGCTATCACGAACGGGACAGGAAAAGACCTCACCATCTGGGATATTGTGAGTTCCGCCGCAGGCAACGGCATTGATTCCCTTCAAAGAAAAAGTCAATTCCGTCCCCGGACCCGTTATTTTGACATCCTCGGCTTCACGCATTCTTTTTTCGAGAACCGCCATTCCCTCCGTCATTTTGGAATAGTCCATGCAACATGCATCGAAGTAGAAATTCTCAAAAGCCTCCGTACTCATCTTGGCCTGTTGAGCCATCGAGGAAGTCGGCCAACGCAAGACGCACCACTTAGTCTTCTTTACCCTCCAATCAAGGACGGGCTTGAGGATTTTAATGGCCTTTTTCATATCTTCTTGCGGAAGATCCGAATTTTCAAAAACATTAGAAGACCCTCGCAATGCAATGTAGGCATCCATTGATTTCATTCTGTCCATCTCCCAAGATAGTGCCGTTTCAAACTGAACGTCTGTGCCGCCAAGCACACATTCTCTTCCAATTCGGCTATTTTCGAGAAGAACGAAGGGAATGGCACCCCTGCTCCGCACGGCTCGTATCAAAGCAAGTGTAATTTGCTCCGGAACGTCGAAGGCGTGAATAAGGGCTTTTTCGTCCTTTTGGAGATTAGTGGAATGGCTGACGAGGTTGTCGGCCAACGATACGTATCGGGGATCCATGAGAGGTCTTTTAGTGAACAAATACCAGACTTACAATCCTCGTCTGATCTTAGAACCCGGAAAGTTGATTCGAACCCGATAGATCTTCTTCTCGCGATTGACGATCTCATATGATTTCGGATCGATCCGACTAGGGACCTCCGTTTTCCTGATGTCCACAACGGCGGTAAAACCCCTTTCCGTAAAGACGTCTATAAGAATGGCAATGGCTAAAGGATCGGCAAAGACGGGATCTTCCGAATTAATGTACGCCAAGCCCGAAATGGAATGCTTCTCCACAATCGGAATGAACTTCGACTTGATCAAGTCAACGACTTGGCCAAATAGGTCCGAATGAAACTTTTCATAAGAATCCAAGCGATGAACAAGCAACTGCCGTGCGTGCAAGGAAAGTTTTTGAGCCAAAGGAATGGTGGAAATACGGTCGTAAGTAGATTCATCCAGTTCCAATGAGCTTTGATACTTGAGTTCCTGAATAATTCGTTGCTGAATTTCAATGACGGTGCCATGCGCATTGATGAAATGATAGTGGAAGACTTCCCTCAAGGTCGTAAGCGAGTGATAAGTCGATTCTTTGAAGGTCTTGTAACGCCGGTGGGCCGCCTCCTCGTCCAAATCCGTTTTTCTTACCTCTCTTGTTTTGCCTACTCCGGATGCCTCCACTTCCGCATTGTGCTCCATGGTACGTTGCCCACGCAAAAGTTGCCTTCTCACGCTCTCTTCCTCATCAATGAAAAGCATGATGATATGAAACCTTGGTTTTGGGAATTGTTCCTCTTGGAACGTCCCCACGTATTTGCTTCTCAACTCACTCAGTCTGCCATGGAACAGCTTGAGACACTCGACTTGAGTTTTGGTTCGAGGATAACCGTCTACGATCGCCCCGCTTTCGTAGCATGGGTTCAAAAGGCTTCGCAAGACGAGTCTCGTCACCTCTCGATCACCCGCCAACATTCCCGCATCCATCTTTTTTCTAGCTTCGGGAGATTTGAGCAACTCGCTCACAATGATTGGTTTTTCGGTCAGGTCCCGAAATTCCATAATAAACGCGGTTTGTGTCCCCTTTCCTGCCCCGGGCGAACCATTGAGCCAAAAGATTTCAGCGGGGAAACGAAGATTCTCAACCCCAATTTCCTCTTCCAATTCATGCCAAACGGCTTGAAAAATCAATTGGGCATCCTTGACCTCAAGATCCTCTACCTGTTTTTTGGTCTTGGGCTTGAGGGGAGCATTCTCTGCGTCTTCATGATCAGAATCCCCGTCTTTGACCATTTTTTGGGAGGAAGGTTCACTCGATTCGCTGTGCATGAGGATTTCCTAGTAAAAAAAAATTGCTTCGTCAACTGTGGGGAGACAATAAGTGCCCAACCCGATCAGATGCCCCCACCCGATTCGTATTCCCTCATGTTCTCAATGGAATGGTCCATCCCCAAAGAAGGAGATTCCTCCATTACCTTCCCAACGACCTTGGAGGGCACACCCGCTACCGATACGTGAGGAGGTACGTCTACCAAGACAACACTGCTCGCCCCTACCCTTGCTCCTTCCCCAACCTCTACGTTTCCAAGAATCTTGGCACCTGCTCCAATCAGAACGCCCGAACGGATTTTGGGGTGCCTGTCTCCCCGATCCTTACCGGTTCCACCGAGCGTGACTTCATGCAAGATGGAAACGTCGTCTTCGATCACAGTTGTTTCTCCGGCAACGAAACCGGTCGCGTGATCGAGCAAAATTCCTTTTCCAATTACGGCGGCAGGATGAATATCCACCGAGTAGACCACGGCGATCAGGCTTTGCAGATAAAGAGCAAGATCTCTTCGGTCGTTCTTCCACAAATAATGTCCGATTCGATATGCGGACAACGCCTGAAAACCTTTGAAATAAAGAAAGGGGCTTAGGAAATCATCACAAGCCGGATCCCTTTCACGAACCGCCTTCAGGTCCAATTCCACGGATTCGATCAGTTCATCGGAACGAAGAAGGCATTCATTGAAGAGTTCCCGCAGATCCGTTTCAGGGACTGATCCTTTGGCCAAGCGTGAAGACAACCGCCAACTCATAGCATCCCCGAGCGATTCGCGTTCAAGAACATACTCGATCAAGACCTTTGACAAGATCCGTTCCTTAGAGGCAACGGACTGGGCTTCCTCAAACAAGGTTTTCCATACAAAAGATTCAGACATAACAGACTTTATCGGGAATAATCAGAAGCTTTGCAAGAAATAGGAAAACTTTTCAATCCTCGGTGGAGCCGTAGAAGGATTCGCCAATTGTGATCGCCTTCCTGCCTTTCGCCACCCGCCACTTGTTCGTGTCTCGTAAGGAAAAAACACAGCCGCAATATTCCTGCTGATAAAATTTTTCCCTTTTGGAAATTTCGATCATCCTTTGGGAACCTCCCGCCTTGCGCCAGTTGTAGGTCCAGTAAACGAGATTTTCATACCTGCCGGCGGCCCGCTCGCCAGAGCCGTTGATTTGAATCATGTTCTTCCATCGAGAAATCCCCAAACTACTGGAAAAAACGGTGAATTTGTTTTCATAAGCGTACAAAGCCGTACGCTCGAAACGCATGTCGAAACATTCGGTGCAACGGGCTCCTCGCTCGGGTTCCCATTCAAGACCCTTGACTCGCTCGAACCAGTTTCGGACGTCATAATCTGCATCCACGTGTTCAACTCCTACTTTATCGCAAAACTTCTTGTCCTCCGACTTCCTCAACTCGTATTCGCGCTTAGGGTGTATGTTCGGGTTGTAAAAAAAGACAGTCGGTTGAATGGATGATTCCAACAACGTCTCCAACACCTCTCCTTCGCATGGAGCGCAACAGGAATGAAGAAGAATACGAGACGCCTTACCAGGTGCCTCCAACTTTGGTCTAGAAGCCGAGTTCACACCTAAATATGGCAGTCAATCAAACGAATGGCAATCGATTATTCGATTATCGATTCAGACTTCAAGTCCCGTCCCATCAAATCCGAAATGGCGATCGAAGGTGCTTTGCCTTCGTGTAAAATGAAATATATCTCCGTCAATATCGGCATATCCACTCCGGAGTCCCGGCACTTCTCGAAGAAACAAGCGGTCGCAGAATACCCTTCCACCACAGTCTTTTGTGAACGAACGACTTCCTCGGGCTTTGCTCCTTTGGCCAAGGCCAACCCGAACATTCGGTTTCGGCTCCACTCGCCCATACAAGTCCCAATCAAATCACCGAAACCACCAAGACCAAAAAAGGTTTCGCTTTCCCCGCCCAAGGAAACACCCAGGGCCGTCATTTCACTCATGCTGCGCGTAAGCAGAGCGGCCCGGGCATTGTCACCGAGGCCGAGGCCATCGGAAAGGCCGGTTGCTATGGCATAAACGTTTTTCAAGCAACTCCCCAAGCCTACCCCGATACGGTCTTCCGACCGATAAATCCGCATCGAAGCGGAACTGAGGCCAGCCTGAAGCTCTATTAACTCACTAGCCTCGCAATTCAAAGCGAGAACCATTGCGGCAGGTTTGCCGACCGCAACGTCATGGGCATGGCTTGGTCCCGTCAAGTAACCGCAACCGATTTCTTCGCCCAATACCTCCTGCATAACCTCGTGAGCAAAAAGATTGGACTTGGGCTCAAGTCCCTTGCACAATGCAATGGCCCCTCGAAAATTCCACGAATCCTCCTTATGTTCGGCAATTTTCAAACAAGTCTCCCGGAGCGCATGTGAGGGACAGGCCAAAAAAACGTAGTCGCATTCCATGAGAACCGGTTGCAAAGCGCACCCGATCTGCAAGTCGGGATCAAAAGCAATACCTGGGAGATAATCTTTGTTTTCGCGTTCCGAAGAAAGCGCCAGGGCGTGTTCCATGCGCCTTGGAACCAAGGAAACCGAATGCCCTATCTTTGAAAGATAGACCGCCATCGCGGTCCCCCACGCACCCGCTCCCAAAATGCAAAAATTCATGACCCGTTACTTCCGTTTATTCCGAATATCGCCGACATATCTGCTCAAGGCCACCGAAGCGTCCTTGGCAAGATTCGCATAGGGAGAAACGAACGAAGGAACTCCCTTTGCCGTAAGCCCAAGCAAATCCTGAGTAACCAAAATCTGCCCATCGCAATTAGGTCCGCTCCCGATGCCAATTAGGGGGGGGGTGATCTGGCTGGCCAACACAGCGGCCACTTTGCTCTCGATCATCTCCGCAATGACGGCGAAACATCCCGCTTCTTCCAAACTAATTGCATCAGTGTAAAGGCTTTCCGCTTCCTTTCTCTCTGCACCAAACTTTCTGTAGCCGCCGATGGCCTTGACTGTCTGCGGAAGAAGTCCGATGTGCCCGAGAACGGGAATGCCCGTCGCCACAAGCTTTTCAATGTCATCCGCCAAATCTCGGCCTCCCTCCACTTTGACCGCATCCGCTCCGCCCTCCTGCATGAGCCTCCTGCAAGATTCGAGCAAACGGTCAAAGGACAGACTCGCTTCACCAAAAGGGAGATCGGCAACCAAAAGACAAGCGGGGTTCGACCGCCTGACTGCGGAGGTATGACGAACCATGTCTTCGATCGTCACCGGAATCGTAGTATCATAACCCAAAAGGGTCGTGCCCACGGAGTCTCCGACCAAAATGAAATCAACCCCGGCATCCGAAATCAACTTTCCCATAATCGCATCATAGGCAGTCAACCCAACGATCGGTCTCTTTCCTTTTAGCTCGGCAAGGTAACGAACGGTTGCTTTGACTTCATGCCGGTCGGTCACCCTGTCTCTGGCGGAAGGCTTGGCCGACGGACTCTTTCCTGGCCTCGTGCCCCCGGTTGCTTCCGACGGAGCGTCGCCGGTGTTTTCGCGACGAACTGGTTTTCTCCGGCGGCGGGCAGGTTTGGGGGAAGGTGGAGCCTCTGATTTTTCGGTGGCTTCGGCATCCTCTTTGGGTTTCTTATATTCAGACACTTGTCATCCTTTCTTCAAATTGACTCAGACACTTGGCTACCGCTGCGGCCTCTTCCTCCGTCAGTTCCTTTTCAGCCGCCCGGACCGTCTCCACAATCTGACCGGGTCGGCGGGCGCCCACGATTGCCGAAGTCACTTCATCACGGCGCAAAGCCCAAGCCACAGCCAACTGACCGATTGTTCTTCCGTTGGCCAGAGCAATGGAGCGCAAACTTTCCTGAAAAGCCAAAAATGCATTCATTCCCTCCTCGCTTTGCAAGGGACTCACCACAGGATGGTCCTTCTTGTGCTTGCGCCAATCATTATCGGGCAAATCGTCCAACCACTGGCGAGAAACTTTTCCGGTAAGCAGACCGGAATGCATCGGACTGTAAACGAGAACACCGGTTTGCTTTTCATCACACCAAGGCAAAACCTCCGTCTCGATATCCCGAGCAAGCATGCTGTACATCGGTTGATTTGAAGTCACCGCTTCGATTGAATCCAACAAATCAAGTTCCTCTTTCCAACAATTGCACACTCCGGCCCAACGAATCTTTCCTTCCTTGCGCAACTCCTGCAGGGTTTCCCAGGATTCCGCCAAATTATCAAGAGGTTCCGGCCAGTGAATTTGATATAGGTCAATCCAATCCCGCCCAAGACGCCGGAGCGACCCCTCCACTTCCTCGCGAATCGTGGCAGAGGAAATAAACCTCTTTGGCTTGTTATTTTCCTGCGGAAGAACCCCGCACTTTGTGGCGACGATAATTTCGTCTGCGTTCCACTCCCGGAGCGCTTTGCCTATCGCTACCTCGGATACACCGAAACCATAGGCATGAGCCGTATCGATCCAATTGATCCCCTGTTCGAGAGCTTCAATAATAGCTTGGACGGATTCCCTCTCGTCCTGATCCCCCCAACCCATGCCCCAATCTCCCCCTCCAATGGCCCAAGTGCCCATACCTATCTGCGAAAGAAGGAGGTCGGAATTCCCAAGTTTGTTCAGTTTCATAAAGTTACGCTCGAAGTCAAAAGGCTATCAATCCGAAAATTCGAAGCGAGTCAAAAGCGATTCATGGAGAAAAAGGCGCTCTTCCCCTTGTAAGAATGTCGACTTTTGATTGTATTGTTTGGATGAATACGATCTTCATCACGGGAGCAAACCGCGGAATAGGACTAGAATTGACGAAGCAATTGGCAAAAGAAGGAAACAAGATTCTAGCGGGTTGCAGAAATTTGAAAGGAGCGGATGAACTCCGCATATTGCAAAAGGATTTCGAACATGTTCATGTCATGGAACTGGCGGTTGACGACGAGGACTCCGTCGACCAATGCTTTAAAAAACTTTCGGAAAACAATCAAAAGATCGATCTGCTTTTCAACAATGCCGGAATCATTGATTGGAGCGACTTAAATGCCGTAACTTTTGACTCGTTGGAAAAAGTTTACCGGACCAATCTCATCGGAGCGCTCCTGGTCATGAGAGCATCCGTGCCATGTCTAAGAAAATCCGAACAACCACTCGTGGTCAACCTTTCGTCGAGATTAGGCTCCATCAGCCTTCGAGGAAACACTCAATTAGGAGGAGCCATTGCCTACCAATGCTCCAAGGCCGCTCTGAACATGCTGACCAAACAGTCCGCCATCGACTTGTCGGCTCTCGGTATTCGGGTACTGTCAATGAGTCCGGGATGGGTAAGAACGGAAATGGGAGGAAGCGAGGCCAAGTACGAAGTCGACGAATCAGTCCGCTCGATGCTTCAGGCTCTTCGCAAACTGCAACCAAGTGATTCTGGAATCTTCCTGGGTGAAGACGGAAAGGAAATATCCTGGTGATAGCAAAATAAGCCTTGTTCCAAGAGGAAACACTGATCAGATTGAGCACCCATGATAAAGCTGATTTCCCCCCTGCTCGCACTCGCCGCTTCTCTAAGTTGGACCAACCTTGCCGCCCTGGAAGTCGGAGACAAAGTGCCCGAATTCAAAGCCCTCGACGAAAAAGGAAAAACTTGGAGTTCGAAAAGTTTTCACGGCAAAAAGCTGCTTTTGATTTATTTTTACCCCGCCGCAATGACTGGCGGATGCACCAAACAAGCCTGCGCGTTTCGCGATGACCAGGCAAAATGGAAGAGCAATAACGTAGAAGTCGTCGGCATCAGTGGAGATCAACCGGAGAACCTCGCTCTCTTCAAAGAAGCGGAAAACCTCACTTTCACTCTCTTGGCCGACCCTCAAGGCAAAGTTGCAAAATCCTTCGGCGTTCCCGCCGGCAAAGGAGGAAGCATTGACCGTTTCGTCCAAGGAGAAAAGTTCACCTTAAACCGAGGCGTCACGACAAAAAGATGGACCTTCCTGGTTTCCAAAGAAGGAAAACTTATCTACAAAAACGACAAGGTACAAGCTGCTCGAGACAGCTCGAACGTACTTGATTTCCTCAAGAAAACGGGAAACCCATAGGATGACGACAAATCTTTCAGGAAAAGAACGAGGCAAGCTCAAGTCCGAGGCGAAGACTCGTCCGGTTGATCTCAAGGTCGGCAAAAAAGGCATCACCGACAACCTACTTTCTGAAATAAGGCGTATTCTTGAGGACGAACAACTTTTCAAGCTCAAGCTTTCCCCTGATAAATCGGTTAGGCTCGAACAAATCGTTCAGCTTGAGGACAAACTATCCGTTATCCTCATATCGATGGTTGGGAAAACCGCGAGCTTCTCGAAGGTGAATTCATGAAGAAGCCCGAACCGCTTGAAGAAGGAGATCAGGTTCCCGACTTCGCAACCACCGACGATCAGGGCACGAAAGTCACAAGAGCCAACTTGAAGGGCTGTAGGTTTCTGCTCTACTTCTATCCCCGCGACAATACCCCGGGTTGCACCGCCCAAGCCTGTGGATTCCGCGACCTGTGGGATGGCTTCAAGGATAAGAAAACCAAGATCTTCGGAGTGTCGGGAGACACGGTAAAATCTCACAAAAAGTTCAGGGAAAAGTTCGACCTACCCTTCCCTTTGCTCATGGACGAGGATCACTCACTGGCTAAAGCCTTCGGGGTTTGGGGACTCAAAAAGTTCATGGGGCGTGAGTTCGACGGTATCCACCGGATGTCATTCCTCGTAGACGATGCGGGAAAGATTGAAAAAGCCTACCACAAGGTCAAGGCGAAGGAAAACCCCGCGGAAATCCTCTCCGAGCTTTGAATCAATTTTAAGAAGCATCTACCTGCAAAGGTAATGCTTGTACTGAACAGTTGACGCCAAATACGTCAGGCAGAGAGAGCCGCCTCGACAATTCCAGAAAAAGCCCGTGAGGTCAGGGATGCACCACCAATCAACCCTCCATCCACATCCGGTTGAGAAAGTAACCCCGCGGCATTCTCGGGTTTCATAGAACCTCCATAGAGAATTCGCACGGACGCTCCTGCCGAGTCGCCGAACATTTCCACGAGGACTTTCCTGATATCTGCATGGACCTCCTGGGCCATCTCATCCGTAGCGGTTTTGCCGGTGCCAATGGCCCAGACTGGTTCATAAGCCAAAACAAGGTTGTCGATTGCGTTGGCGGGAAAATTTTCCAATCCCTCCCGAACCTGAGAACGGACTATTTCAAGGGTTTGACCTGCTTCTCGCTCCTCGAGTGTTTCGCCGATGCAGTAGATCGGCTTGAGATTGTTATCGACTGCGGCAAGGACCTTCTTGTTTACCGATTCATTGGTCTCGCCGTAAAACTGCCTTCTTTCGCTATGTCCTAGAATAACGAATCCGACGTAAAGATCACGGAGCATTTCCGCTGAGATTTCCCCGGTAAAAGCCCCCGAAGGATGAGCGCTCATATTTTGGGCTCCCAGAATCACTTCAGTTTGGTCTACCAACTCGGAAGCTTTGGCCAATGAAGTGAAAGGAGGACAAACACAAACCTGCACAGTTGTTTGCGAGCCAACCGACGAGTTGATTTCTTTGATCAGGTCGACGGCTTCAGTGGCCGTCTTGTTCATTTTCCAGTTTCCGGCTATCAGATATTTTCGAGACATTTTTAAAAAAAATTCAGCTGTGTTAAGATTGATCGAGAATGGAAACTCCGGGCAATTCCTTGCCCTCGAGAAATTCAAGTGAGGCTCCGCCACCGGTACTCATGAAAGTTACTTGATTGCCATAACCACTTTGATTGATCGCCTTAACCGAATCGCCTCCTCCGATAATGGAAAGCCCTCCGCCTTCGGCTACGGCCTTCGCAATGGCAAAAGTACCCTTGCTTGAGTCTTCGATCTCGAATACCCCCATGGGGCCATTCCAAAGTACGGTTCCTGCCTTGGATAGTTCTTCGGCGTAAAGCTCAATGGTCCGGGGTCCGATATCAACACCCTCCCAACCGTCCTCGATATCACCTTCTGTTATTTTTGTTTCTCCAAGAGTCTTGGCGTCGAAATCCAAACCATTCGTCACCAAAGTATCGATCGGCAAAAGAAAATTAACGCCCTTTTCTTCCGCTTTTTCGAGAGCAGCCTTAGCCATCGGAACCTTATCCGGTTCACTGAGGCTGCCTCCCACCTTTTTACCGTTCGCCAAAGCAAAAGTGTATGCCATGGCACCACCGATAATGATGGTGTCCGCTTTGTCGAGAAGCCTGTCGATAACCGTTATTTTGTCGCTTACCTTTGCACCGCCCAGAATAACTGCAAAAGGCCTTTCGGGAGCTTCTGTTTTCTCTCCGAGAAATTCGAGTTCCCGCTCGATCAGGTAACCCGAAACTCTCTCAGGCAAAAGCTCAGCCACGCCAAAAGTCGAAGCATGAGCCCGATGAGCGGTCCCGAATGCGTCGTTGACGAAAAGATCTGCATGGGATGCGAGTTGGTTGGCGAATGTAGAATCGTTCTGCGTCTCCCCCGAGTGGAAACGCAGGTTTTCCAAAAGAGCAACCTGGCCATTTTCCAAATTGTCGATGGCTTGACCAACTTCATCCCCAATGCAGTCGTTCAGAAACAAAACGGGAACCGAAAGCTTATCCGCCAAATCGATTGCCACGGGAGACAAGCTCATGGAATCGACTCGCTCTCCTTTCGGTCGGCCCAAGTGACTTGCCAACACTATTTTGGCTCCTTCCTCCATTAGTTTCCTGATGGTGGGAAGGGCTGCCTTGATGCGAGTATCGTCGGTGATCGTTCCGTCCGGATCAAGCGGCACATTGAAATCTACGCGAACAAAGGCTCGCTTACCCTCTAGCTTTACGTCGTCTATGGTCTTTACCTTGGACATGGCTTACGGTGCTGGGAAGGAACCAGGCAAGAACCCCGGCCTTCGGATTAGAGTAACAGGATGCGCTCGGATCAGAGAAAGGCGGAGACCCTCTTGAGCAGGTCTACGCAGCGATTACTGTATCCCCACTCATTGTCGTACCAAGATACGAGCTTGAAGAAAGTGTCGCTCAACCCCATACCGGACCCGGCGTCGAAGATCGAGGAATCCGGGCAATGAATGAAATCGGAAGAAACCACCTCATCCTCGGTGTACCCCAAAATACCCTTGAGTGGCCCCTCGGAGGCTTCCTTCATCTTGGCGCAGATCGCTTCGTAACTAGTGGGTTTCTCGGTCTTTACGGTCAAATCAACTGCGGAAACCGTAGGGGTAGGCACGCGGAAAGCCATGCCTGTCAGCTTCCCTTGAACTTGGGGCAAAACGAGGCCCACGGCCTTGGCTGCACCAGTAGTGGAGGGGATTATATTGATGGCGGCTCCTCGGCCACCTTTCCAATCCTTTACCGAAGGAGCATCCACGGGTTTCTGAGTCGCGGTGTAGGCGTGCACGGTGGTCATGAGACCTTCCGCTATGCCGTAGTTCTCCAAGACGACTTTGACAATAGGGGCCAAACAGTTGGTCGTACAGGAAGCGTTCGAGACAACGTCATCGTCGGCCTTCAAGTCCTCGTCGTTGACTCCAAGAACAATGGTTCGAACATCACCCTTTGCAGGTGCGGAAATGATGACCTTCTTGGCCCCCGCCTCAATGTGACCTGCGGCCAATTCCTTTGCCACGAACAAACCAGTACTCTCGATTACAATGTCGACTCCCAATTCACCCCAAGGAAGAGCGGCGGGGCCTTCGCGCAGAGCGAGGCAGCGAATTTCATGACCATTGACGACGAGTGAATCCTCGGAAGGAGCCTCGACTGTTCCGTTGAATCGACCTTGAGTCGAATCATACTTGAGAAGATAGGCTAAATTGTCGGAGGGGACTAAATCATTGATTGCGACAACTTCGAATTCGTTGCCGAGAAGTCCTTGATCAACAAGGGCGCGAAAGACCAAACGACCGATACGGCCGAATCCATTGATTCCAATTTTAGTAGACATTTACGTAATATTTGTAGGTGAGTTGAAATTGAAAGAGAGGAAACATCAAATGATGAATGCTCCGAAAATGGCAAGGCTTTAAGTGAAAACTTGTCCTTTGGCAACGAAGATGATTCATGTGCAAAGAGCATGTAATGCAAGAACGACTAAAAAAACTAAGCTAAGATCCCTTTTGGGGCTAAGAAAAAACCTTTTTGCCTACCAGGTGAGCATTCGAAATTCTTCTAAAAACTAGGCAGAATCAAGCATTGAGCAAAAGTCCTCAGTGAGCACGAGTTCGGCCTTCACTTCCTCAACGACTTTTTCCAAATGGAAAATCTGAAGACGCTCGAACAACGAATCAGGGGGTGCTTGGGGTGTCTCATGACCACTGAAACCGAATTTGAGGGAGTTTACGATCCAATTAGCCAGAATAACAATATCGATAATCTCAGAAAGCTTGGATTCGGGATTCACTTTCTGCCTTTTTTCCGGATCAGGCTCGTGATGCCACCGAACGACACCCTCCACAACACTCGAAAGTCCCCAATGCCTGCAGATCAGGTAACCCAAATAGTCGTGCCTAGGACTGTTGCTGGCAAGCTCTGCATGAAAAAAACTTATCTTCCTGTCGAGAGCGGTTTGGGAATCGCGAAGAAAAAGTTTTTCGTTATTGTCTTCATCGAGCTTGAAACGAGCGACTTTTCCAATGTCGTGAATCAATCCGCAGGTGTAGGCTGCCTCAGGCCAAGGTTTGCCAAGGTAGTTGGCTAAAGTTCGAGACGCGGCAGCAACCCCAATGCAGTGCTTCCAAAATCCTTCGAGAGAGAACCTTTCTTCTGCTGAATCCTTCGAGGCAAAGACCTTGAATACGGAGGTGGTGAGGATAAGATCTTTGATTTTGTCAAAACCTAGCATTCCTATCGCGTCATTGGCATCCGTCACTTTTTCCCGATTTCCCCTGTAAATGCTGGTATTGGCAATCTTTAGGATTCTCGTTGAAATAGCCTGATCAGAAACCATGACGTCTTCAACGTTTTGGGTCGAGTTGTCCATATCTTCAAGTATGTTCGTCAACTCGCTGACAATGACGGGTAAAGTCGGGAGGTTTCGGCCGATCTCTCGAATCATTGCTTTGTAATCAACCCAATATTCGTCAACNATTGATCCAGAATCCATACCGACTCGCTAGATCACGCAAAAGTCCGACACAAGAAAAAAAAGTGTTTTTTCACTAATTANTAGAACAAAACAAGCTTCTTGAANAACCGATCAGACGAAAAAAANAAGGTTTCTTCTNTTTAAAACAAACCTNTNGGGTGTAAGAGAAGGGAAGNAGACTAGGAATTGCTATCGAGAATCGCGCAAAAGTCTTCCGTAATTTNAAGTTCCCTCTGCACATCTGCGATANGGTGNTCCAATTGATAAATATTCAAACGGGCAAGCAGGGCATCGGATGGAGCCTCAGGGTCTTCGTGGCCACTGAACCCGAACTGCATTTTATTGACAATCCAATTGGCGATGATGACCAAGTCGATTAAATCACTCTCATCGGTGCCGGCTTTGACGTTTTGCCTTAATTCCGGGTTGGATTCATGGTGCCATCGCACAACGCCTTCGACGGCAGAGGAAAGTCCCCAGTGACGGCAAATCAGATAACCGAGATAATCATGCCGGGGAGTTTGATTGATGAGCTCAGCCTGGAAGAAATTGATTTTCTTATCCAATGCAGTTTGAGAATCCACGAGAAACTTGTTGTCGTTGTCATCCTCATCGAGCTTGAACCGGGCGACTTTGCCTATGTCATGAACCAAACCGCAGGTGTATGCCGTTTCATGCCATGACTTACCAAGGTGCTTGGCAATTGCGCGACAGGCTGCGGCAACACCCAAGCTGTGCTTCCAAAGACCCTCCAAGGAAAATTTCTGCTCAGCTTTTTCCTTGCTTGAGAAGGCTTTGAAGACCGTAGTCGTCAAAATAACGTCCTTGATCTTGTCGAAACCAATCGTTCCGATTGCCTCATTGGCGCAAGTCACTTTGGCCCGGTTGCCTCGAAACATATTTGTGTTGGCAATCCTGAGAATCCTCGTGCAGATCGCCTGGTCCGAAACCATTACTTCTTCAACCGCTTGGGTGGAAGTATCAGGATCCTCCAAGATATTGGTCAGTTCGTTGACAATGATCGGCAAAGTGGGAAGGTTCCTTTGTATTTGCCGTATTAAATATTCGTAATCAATAACACCCGCACTAGATTGCATTGTGCAACTATATTTAAATCGTTCCCTCCCTTCAAGTGCAATCTGACCTAATTCCCCATTTTTTTGCCCTGAAAAGCAATAAAACAGAAGAAGCCAAGCAAAACCACAAGAAGTAATCCAGATGCCCGGCGGGGCTTTGTGAAGGTACTGTCGGAATGGTTACTTCCAAAGTCGATGCACCCTCAAAATAGATACTGCCTGTTTCGTCCCTCAGAACCTGCCTTTGGTTGCCTCGTTGATCAATCCATCCTGACCATCCGGCATTACCGCATCGAAGGACTGGTCTTCGGTTTTCAATAGCCCGCAAGACCGAGTGCGCCGCATGCTGCTCCGCGCAGCCCTCCCTCCCAAACCATGCGTCATTCGTACAGACAAAAAGAAAGTCCGCTTGGCCTCGGACTGTATCCCGGACCAAAGAAGGAAAAATGTCCTCGTAGCAAATCAAAGAACCCACCACAAAAGTGGGCTTTTCGGTTCCTGCCTCGCCAATGGTAAAATTGAAGGGAAGTTCACCCTCTCCAAAAGTCCCGATCGGGCCGACCAATTTCCTCAATCCGGGAATCCACCGGAAGGGGAAAGGCACGTACTCTCCAAAAGGAACGAGGATTCTCTTTGCGTACCATTCGGGTGAAACACCGTTTTCGGGGGTCACCAAGGAAATCGTATTGAAAGCCTGCCCCTCCTCCTTGACAACGGCTCCGATCAGCATGGGAATTCCTGTTTCACGAGCAAGATCTTCAACCCAAAGCGGATCGAGGTTGACCGGATATGGCGTAGAGGCTTCCGGCCAAACGATCAAATCAGGTTTCGTGAGAGCGAGAAACCTAGTTTGCCTCATGAGAATTTCCTTGTGCTGGGTAACGTTTTCGCCCTGCCATTTGTTCGTGAGAAAAGGTTGGCAAACACCGACCCTTAAAGTTCCTGCATCGGGACCGCTTTCAGTTGGCCCCGTACGGAAAAGAAAGAAAGGCGAGACCATCAGCACGAACAAGAGAATACCTACGTAAAAGTCAGGACAAAAAGAAGAAAACGCCCCACCCTGCCTCTTTCTTCTTCGAACCAGAAGATGATGCAAATAGGACGCCAGTGTAAGATTGAAGAACACAAGGAAGAACGAAACGCTCCAGGCACCGGTCCACGGCAAGGTCTGCAGGATAGCTGGGCGTTCCCACTGCGTCACGGATAAAGGACACCAAGGAAAACCGAGTGTAAACTGCCCTCTTGCCCACTCGATCGAAACCCAAAAAGCGGAAAGTCCGATCATGACTGCGAGCCTTTTCCTGAATCCTCCTTTGGCAGCTAGTGGAATCAACTTCCCCGCCATCAGGAACCAAGGGAGGTTGTAGAGAGACAAAAGAAAAGTCGCGGCGCACATTCCGGGGACGGTAATGTGCCTGATCCATCCGACCAAGGTCACGTGGTAAAGGATACCAGCCGTCAAAAAGGCAAGAGTTATCTTTTTCCAACCCGGAGCGAAAGAAAACCAGATCAGACAAGGCAAAAGGAAAAAGTAAGCGGATTCAGCGGATTCCCTTGGGGGTTGAGCAGTAAGAAGAAGACCGTAAGTGCAGGAGGCGGAAGTCAGGGCCGCCCACCATTCCCGAACAAAGGCCAGCAAGCTCAATCTCCATGAATAAAAACTCAAGACGATCCTCCGAGACATTTTTTGACTTTCGGGCGGGTAAGACCGTCGAAAGGCTCGAGTGAAAAGTTCTCATCCACGATCTCGGGTTTCGTCATGTACTCGTGGCAGATGGTGAAAAGCTCGGAACGAGTCTTGGCACGCCTCATCGCGTAAAGAAAACTACCTTCGCAATCAACGGACAAACCAATGTAGTTGAGAAATTTCTTCATTCTGGCGACCAACCTGGTTTCCTCTATATTTGGTTTGTCCAAGCTTCGGTAGAGGTCCTCGACATAACCGTGCAAGTCCCCCATTTTAGGGCGAAAGATTTGAAGCCCCGCTTGCAACTCTCGAATTTGCCTGAATATCCATGGATTTCTAATCGCGGAACGCCCAATCATAATGCCATGGACCCCGGTTTCCTCCCGCAAACGCAGGGCATCATGAGGAGTATCCACGCTTCCGTTCAAAAGAACAGGGCAAGGAAGAATACCGACGGCTTTGGCAACATGTAAGTAACTGGGTTCCGATTGATACCCCCCCTTCACTGTCCTGGCATGAACACTGACCAAACCAACTTCACTCTCGGCGATAATTCCGAGTATCGACTCGAAAAAACGATCGTCTTCGAACCCGATTCTCATTTTTACCGACAGGAGACTTGGCTCCGCCTCTGCCAAAACCTCCAGAATTTCCCTTATTTTTTCCGGATCACGAAGAAGCCCTCCGCCCACGTTTTTTTTGTAAACGCGAGGAGCGGGACAACCCAAGTTCAAATCCACTCCGGCAACGGGAAGAGATTTGAGTTCCTTCGCAACCCGCAGGAGTTCATCCAAGTTTTCGCCAATCAATTGGGCAAAAACCGGTCGTCCGTCGGGTTTGTCGTAAATTGATGAAAGAATGTCAGGATCGATCCGAGAATGAGCATGTACACGAATAAACTCGGTGAAGAAAAAATCTGGACTTCCCCTGCGCCCTACGACCTGCATAAAAGGCAAACTCGTTACGTCCTGCATGGGAGCAAGAGCGGTCGGCCAGTCTCCGGCAATCATGGGTACCGGAAGATTGACTGCGCAAGATGCCCCCGCTCCCGAAATCACGAAAAAGAAGGCAAGACAGTCAAATTAATCTTGCTTGCGGAGAATTCGCTCGAGGATCTCCGACATATCCTCGACGTTTTCCAAGACCTTGTGCGCCACGTGAATGGGTTGCTTCATTTGCAAAGCCAAAACAATCGAGTCACTTGGGCGGGCATCCAGTTCGATGATTTTCTTACCCAACTCGTTTTCCATCCTGAGAATGATCCGGGCGAAAAAAGTGCCTTCGTCGACGTCGTTGATCAGAACTCTCTCGATCGAAGTCTCCAGACCTTTCAATATTAATCCGATTAAGTCATGAGTGAGAGGACGCTCCTTTTTGACTTGGTTCATGGTCATGTTGATCGCATTTCCAATCGATGGGTCGACGTAGATCACAAAAGTCTTGTCGTCATTACCCAAAAAAATCGCGCAACCGTTCGAAGTAGGCATTACACCCTTTACGGTTACTTCGGAAGAGTCATTATTCATCTTGTCATTATCCTCTTAGTTCCTTTCGTTCGCAAGCACTTATATCGAACTCCACTCTCTTTGCATTGAACTCGAAAAATAACAACCCTCACCGGCCAAACCTGTACCTTGTGGGATTCATGGGTACCGGAAAGACCGCAGTCGGAGAAATGGTCGCAATGAAACTAGGACTTCGCTTCCTTGATTCGGATCATGAAATAGCAAGGAAAGAAGGAAGGGAGATATCTGATATATTCGAACAATCGGGAGAAAAACTTTTCAGAGACATGGAGAGGGAGTTCGTCCTTGAGGGACATCCGGCAAACGGCTGCCTGGTATCCTGTGGCGGAGGACTGCCTGTAGCCCACGGCATGCTTGAACTGCTCAAAGAGCGCGGAATGGTAATCACCCTATGGGCATCACCGGAAACCATTTTCCAAAGAACCAAGGAAAACTCTACCCGCCCCTTGCTTCAAGTGGAAGATCCACTGAGGGAGATAAAAACACTACTGAAAAAAAGAGAGGCGACTTACTTGGCCACCCATCGGGTGATCTCGACGGAAATGCGCTCCATCAAAACCGTCAGCGAACTCGTTGCCCTCGCCTACGAAGAAAATCCGCCCGCCTCGCATAAGTAGGTTATCCGTCTGGCTCACGGGACAAACCTCCGGAACTTTGCTTGGCCCGTTCCAGGAAGGACCGAGGAGGCCGAACCACCTTACCCTCTCCGGATACGAAAGCATGAGTCGTTTTTCCCGTAGCAAGAAGCTCATCGGCGCGAAAGACTTCGTAATCGGCTTTTATACGGACCAAAGAGGATTCGTCGATTATCACTACCACCCGAAGCAGGTCATCAAAGTGGGCAGGTCTACGAAAAGTAACCTGACAACTAAGAACCGGAAGGAAAAAGCCATTCTCCTCAAGAGATTTATAAGGGCAACCGATGGAATCAAGAAGCTCGATTCGGGCGATTTCGAACCAAGTCAAGTAATTCGCATGGTAGACAATTCCCATCTTGTCGGTCTCACCATATCGAACTCGAACCTCAACGCTTGCAGAAAGCATGTCCGTACATTACATGGGCATAGCAAACTCGGCAACGAATCTTTACCATGTCCATAAGCAAAAAAGAAAGAACTCTATCCATTTGGGTCGGTCTCGCCATTGGAATCACCGTCTCCTCCCTTCTTTTTCGCTACGCCCTCAACGAAAAGGAAACAAAAATACAGGAGCGCCCCGGCAACTTCGACTCCAATACAACCGCTCAGGGTAAACCCTTTGTTCCTCTGCCCGAGTCGGTCCTCAAAAAGATCTCCGGTGGAATCGTCGTGTTTTTCGACGAAAACGACTCGATTAGCCCAAAGCACGCAGTGTCAAAAACCCCGAAATGGGTCATTGAAACAAGCGGTCCATTTCGTTCAGAAAGGCTTTTTATACTGATCGAACAAAACCCTTCCGAGAAAACGGAACATCATTTTTTCCGAGCATCGGAGCTCTTTGTGAAGAGTCGCCCCGAATTGGATTGGCCCGAGAAACCAATGGAACTACTGAAGCTTGCAGTCCAGGCTATCAAAAGTTCTTCGGGGGATCTGGTTTTCACCAGTGAAGCCTACAGTGTAATCGGAACCAACAGCGAGACCGGCGAATGGATTCTTCAGATCAAAGACATCTCACCCTCGGGCATTCGTTCGTCCTTATTTATGCTGAACGGGCTTTCCGGCTTGATTGAGCAGGCGAGTCTCTGCCCGTGGGCGCCTCAAAACTAAGAAGGGAAAGCCCTTATTCTCGTTGACCACAACGGGAATTTGCTTCACTATGAACGATTGCTAGGATGGTTGGCGACATGCCCCCTTCCGTACTTCCATAACAAGAAAAAAACTACTACTATCGTGAACGTAGAAATCAAGGATGCGGGCGACGCACGAAAAGTTGCCTTAGTCACATTCGATTCGGATGAGGTGACAAGTCAGGACAGTCAAGTCTGCAAACAATTCGGGCGGATGGCCAACATCCCCGGATTCCGCAAGGGCAAGGCTCCAGAGCAAGTAATTCGCAAGAAATACGCCAAAGAATTAAAAGATGAATTAAACAGGAAAGTTTCGACAACCGCCTATGAAGCGGTCCTCGAGCATGAAGACATCCGGGTCTACTCGATCCTCAAAGTCGACGCCGGCAAAGTGGAAGCAAATTCCCCTGCCACTGTGGAGGTAACCGTCGACGTCGAACCTGAATTTGATTTGCCTGCCTACGAAGAATTCGAATACACCGTTCAATCCACCGATGTCAAAGTACAAGACGTGGAAAAGGAACTCGATGGATTGAGGGACCAAAGAGCCTCTTTCGAAGAGGTCGAGCGTGAAGTAGCGGAGGGCGACTACGTCAAATGCTCGTACGAAGGAATGCTGGATGATTCTCCTGTCGCCGAAATACTTCCCGACAAGCCCATGTACGGCAAACAGGCGAATACTTGGGAAGAGGCCGGTCAATCCAAAGGTATGGGCGTGGAAGGAATTGCCGAAGGCATCGTGGGAATGAAAAAGGATGAAAAGAAAGAGATCGAAGTCACTTTCGAGGAAGATTTCGAGGTTGCTCCACTCGCTGGTAAAAAAGTTGTTTATTCAATAGAAATTCACGAAGTTCGTGAGAAAAAAGCACCCGCAGCCGAGGACGAAGACTTTCTCAAAGGAATGAAAGCCGAAAGCCTCGAGGAGCTCAAAGAGAAGATCGAGGCCGACTTG